>NZ_DKJX01000127.1:0-44759 GCF_002454935.1 Massilia sp. UBA6681 | reverse complement strand
CCGTCGCCGGCGCCGCCACCGCCACGCCCGCCGCACCGGCAGCCAAGCCGGCCCCGACAGCCAAGCCGGCAGCACCGGCCGCGCCCAAGCCCGCGGAGAAGGGCTTCGCCGATACCCTGATGGACAACATCAATATCGTCGCCGCCGGCGCCGCCATCCTGCTGCTCGGCGCGCTGGGCATCTCGCAGCGCCGCCGGAAAAAGCAGGACGGCGCCAAGGGCGTCGTCGCCGAGCCCTCGGTGCTGGGCGTGCCGACCCAGGGCGCGCACTCGCTGTTCGCGCAAACCGGTGGTCAGAGCGTCGACACCAGCAACAGCGTGTTCAATTCCAGCTTCGCCCCGTCGGCCTCCCAGCTCGACACCAATGAAGTCGACCCGGTCGCGGAAGCCGACGTCTACATCGCCTACGGCCGCGACGCCCAGGCCGAGGAGATCCTGAAGGAAGCCTTGCGCACCCATCCGGAACGCCATGCCGTGCGCCTGAAGCTGCTCGAGATCTATGCCGCCCGCAAGGACCTGCGCGCCTTCGAGACCCAGGCCAGCGAGCTGTACAGCCTGACGCGCGGCATGGGTGACGAGTGGGCCCAGGCGGCCGCGCTCGGCCTGAGCATCGACCCGTCCAATCCGCTGTATGCCGCTGCCGCCGGTGCGGCGCCGGTCGCACCGAACCCGAGCCCGCAGGAGCGCGACCAGCAGTCGCTGCTGTCGCAGCAGCTCGAAGCCTCGTTCCGCGGCGGCGCCCCGATGGCGGCCCTGGGCGCAGGCGCCGTGGCCGGTGCGGCCTACGCCGCGATGGACCACGACGAGCAGCAGGACGCGACTGCCGTGCCGGAAGCCGATGTGCTCGCCGCTCCGGTGGCCGAGCAGCGCCTCGAGGACAACTCGCTCGACTTCGACCTCGGCGGCCTGAGCTTCGAACCGGTCGCCAGCACCGAACCGATCGCCATGACCGGCCCCGGCCGCGACGCCGCGCTTGACGACACCGCCGTGCCGGACCTCGACTTCGCGCTCGATCCGATCACGCCGCCCGACCTCGGCGCCGCGCCTGCGCCGGCCAGCGAAGAGCCTTTCGATCTCGCCTTCGACATGAGCTTCGGCGAGCCGGAAACCGCCGCGCAGCCGGATGTGGCCGCCGCCGTCCCGGGCGCCACGGACCGCGACATGGCCGGCCTGGCCGCCGAATTCGACCTGCCGCCGCTGCCCGCGGTCGACGAAGACGAGGTGCCGGTGCTGGCCCCGGCCGCCGCCGAAGAGGACCCGCTGTTCGACCTGGACACCATGGACTTCGGCCTGCCGCCTGCCGCTGTGGCACCCGCCGCCGTGGCCGAGGCGACCCCGTTCCACGAAGAGGTGCCCGCCATCCTCGGCGCGACGGCGACCTCGAACGGTGCGGACGATCCGCTGTTCGACCTCGATACCATGGACTTCGGCAGCCCGGCCGTGCCAAGCCCCGCGCCGAGCCTGTCCCAGCCTGCGGTCGAGCCCTTCGAGTTCGACGCGCCGCCGGCAGCTGCAGCCAGCCCGGCCGCCGACGAAGACCCGTTCGCCCTGGACGAGTTCCCGGCGGTCGCGCCCGCCGCCGCACCAAGCGAGCCGTCCTTCGACCTGGCCGACATCGACCTCGAGCTGCCGTCCTTCGAGCAGCCCGCAGTGAGCGCGGCAGACCTGCCGGTGCCGGGCGAGGCTCTGGAGCCGGCCGCGCTGTCGCCGGAGCACATGGAAATGGAAACCAAGCTCGATCTCGCGATCGCCTACCAGGAAATCGGCGACAAGGAAGGTGCGCGCGAGCTGCTCGATGAAGTCATCAAGGGTGGCAGCAGCGAACAGGTGAGCAAGGCCAGCGCAATGCGCTCCCTGCTGGCGTGAGGCGCATCGCACTGGGTGTCCAGTATGTAGGCACCGCCTGGAACGGCTACCAGAAGCAGCCGGCGCGCAATACGGTCCAGGACCAGCTCGAGATCGCCCTCGAGAAGTTCGCCTGTACCTTCCTTGGCACGACCTGCGCCGGCCGCACCGACGCCGGCGTGCACGGCATCGAGCAGGTGGTCCACTTCGACACCGAGCTCGACCGCGCCATGCAGAGCTGGGTGCGCGGCGTGAACGCCTTCCTGCCCGATTCGATCGTGGTGCGCTGGGCGCACGAGGTCAAGCCGGATGCCGAGGGTAACGAGTTCCACGCGCGCTTCTCGGCGCGCTCGCGCACCTATCACTACGTGCTGTACAACAACCCGAATCCCTCGGCGCTGCTGGCGAACCGGGCCGGGTGGGTATTCCGTCCGCTCGACGTGGAACGGATGCGCGAAGCCGGCCAGTACCTGATCGGCGAGCACGATTTCTCGGCCTTCCGCGCCTCGGGCTGCCAGGCCAATTCGCCGGTCAAGCAGATGCACGAGGTGAGCATCCAGCGCTACGGCGACCTGCTCGTGTTCACGGTGCGCGCCAGCGCTTTTCTCCATCACATGGTGCGCAACATCGTCGGCTCGCTCATCTATGTGGGCACGGGCCGCAACGAACCCGGCTGGATGAAGGAAGTGCTGGAGAGCCGCTCGCGCGACGTGGCCGCGCCCACTTTCATGCCGGACGGCCTGTACCTGGCGAAAATCGATTACGATCCCAAGTGGGGACTGCCGCAGGAGCCTTCCCATCCGCTCCCGTGGCTCTGAGCCACTACCTGGACATCGACATGCAACGCACCCGTATCAAAATTTGCGGCATCACGCGCGCGGAAGACCTGCGCGCGGCCGTCAGTGCCGGCGCCGATGCGCTGGGTTTCGTTTTTTATCCGAAAAGTCCGCGCTACGTCACGCCGGAACAGGCGGCCGAGCTGTGCCGGACGCTGCCGCCCTATGTCAGCGCGGTGGCGCTGTTCGTCAACGCGACGGTGGACGAGGTGAGGGCGGTCGCCGAACGGGCGCCGCTGTCGCTGATCCAGTTCCACGGCGACGAGACGGTCGAGCAGTGCGCGGCGCTGGCTGCTGCCGTGCAGCGGCCCTTCGTGAAAGCCTTCCGCGTCCGGCCGGACACAAGCCCGGACGAACTGCTAGAATACGAAGGTATATACCGCGCCGCCAGTCCCTGGTTCTCCGGCCTGTTGCTGGATACCTGGGTGGACGCCTACGGCGGCGCAGGAAAGGTCTTCGATTGGTCTCTCGTCCCAAAAGAGCTCGCGCCTCGGGTCGTTTTGAGTGGTGGGTTGAACGCACACAACGCGACTGACGCGGTGCTACGTGTTCGTCCCTTCGCGGTCGACGTCAGCAGTGGCGTCGAAGCGCAGAAGGGCATCAAGGATGCCTGCAAGCTTGCCGATTTCATCGGCGCAGTGCGGGCCGCCGACGCCATCCCATCGAGTGAGAACCATCATGAAAGATCGTCCTAGCGGCAACACGCCGCTGTTCCAGACCCCGGATTACCAGCTGCCCGACCAGACCGGGCACTTCGGCCCCTACGGCGGCAGCTTCGTCGCCGAGACCCTGTCGCATGCGCTGGCCGAATTGAACGAGGCTTACGCGCGCTTCTCGAACGACCCCGAATTCCTCGAGGAATTCCGCTACGAACTGGCCCACTTCGTCGGCCGTCCGTCGCCCGTTTACCACGCCAAGCGCTGGTCCGAGCAGGTGGGCGGCGCCCAGATCTTCTTCAAGCGCGAAGACCTGAACCATACCGGTGCGCACAAGATCAACAACGTGATCGGCCAGGCCCTGCTGGCGCGCCGCATGGGCAAGAAGCGCATCATCGCCGAGACCGGCGCGGGCCAGCACGGCGTGGCTACCGCCACCATCTGCGCGCGCTTCGGCATGGAGTGCGTGGTCTACATGGGCAGCGAGGACGTCAAGCGCCAGGCGCAGAACGTCTACCGCATGAAACTGCTGGGCGCGACCGTCGTGCCGGTGGAGTCCGGCTCCAAGACGCTGAAGGACGCGCTCAACGAAGCGATGCGCGACTGGGTCACCAACATCGAAAGCACCTTCTACATCATCGGCACCGTGGCGGGGCCGCACCCGTATCCGATGATGGTACGCGACTTCCAGTCCGTGATCGGCGAGGAATGCCGCGTGCAGATGCCGGCCATGACCGGCCGCCAGCCGGACTACGTGCTGGCCTGCGTCGGCGGCGGTTCGAACGCGATGGGCATCTTCTATCCCTACATCGACGAGCCGGGCGTGAAGCTGGTCGGCGTCGAACCGGCGGGCGAGGGCCTGGAGACGGGCAAGCATGCGGCGTCCCTGAGCGCCGGCATCCCGGGCGTGTTGCACGGCAACCGCACCTACCTGCTGCAGGACGAGAACGGGCAGATCATCGAGACGCATTCGGTGTCGGCCGGCCTGGATTACCCGGGCGTGGGGCCGGAGCACGCCTGGCTGAAGGACATCAAGCGCGCAGAATACGTGAGCATCACGGACGAGGAAGCCTTGCAGGCCTTCCACGACTGCTGCCGCATCGAGGGGATCATCCCGGCGCTGGAGTCCTCGCATGCGATCGCCTACGCGACCAAGCTGGCGGCCACGCTGCCGAAGGACCAGCTCATCCTGGTCAACCTGTCGGGCCGCGGCGACAAGGACATGCACACGGTGGCGCAGAGGATGGGGCTGGATTTCAGCTGACCGTCTTCCCGCACCCTCGTGAACCTTTAATAGAAAGAACAGCATGTCCCGTATCGAATCGACCTTTGCCGCCCTCAAGGCGCAAAATAAAACCGGCCTCGTCACCTTCATCACGGCCGGCGACCCCGGTCCCGAACTGACCGTGCCGCTGATGCACGCCCTGGTGGAGGGCGGCGCCGACGTCCTGGAACTGGGCGTTCCGTTTTCCGACCCGATGGCCGAAGGCCCGGTGATTCAGCGCGCTTGCGAGCGCGCGCTCAAGTTCAACGTCGGCCTGCAGGACGTCTTCGGTTTCGTGCGCGAATTCCGCAAGACGAATGCGACGACGCCGGTGGTCCTGATGGGCTACGCCAACCCGATCGAGCGCATCGGCCCCGACAACTTCATTCGCTGCGCGAAGGAAGCGGGCGCGGACGGCGCGATCGTGGTCGACTATCCGCCGGAAGAGTGCGCTTCGTTCGCCGAAGCGATGCGCGCCAACGAGCTCGACCTGATCTTCCTGCTGGCCCCGACCTCGACCAAGGAGCGGGTGCAGCAGGTGGCGCAGTACGGCAGCGGCTTCAGCTACTACGTCTCGCTCAAGGGCGTGACCGGGGCCGGCAGCATCGACACGGCCGACGTGGCGCGCCGCGTGGCGTCGATCCGCGAGCATGTCAAGCTGCCGATCGGCGTCGGTTTCGGCATCCGCGACGGCGCCACCGCCCGCGCGGTGGCGGAAGTGGCGGACGCGGTGGTGATCGGCAGCCGCATCATCCAGGAGCTGGAGTCGGTGCCGAAGGAGCAGGCTGTGGACGCGGTGCGCAGCTTCACCTCGGGTATCCGCAGCGCGCTGGACGCCTGAACGAAGGTTGCCTTCACGCAAGGCGCGGTTTGTGCTGCCGCGTCTTGCCCTGTAAATCATCGCAGTACATTGGATCCGTTGTTCCCCTAAACAATTCTTGGATCCCGCGATGAAAATACAGATTGTCAACGTATCGGTAGCTCAGTCAGCTAAAGTACTGGCCGTGCTTTACGCAGTAATGTCGCTGCCCATCATGCTGTTCGTAACAGCAGCCGGCTTCGTCGGCGGCGGTCTTGGCGCAGGCATTGGTGTAGCCATTATGACGCTGTTGATTGCCCCACTTGTTTATGGTCTGATTACGTTCCTATGCACCGGTCTGGTGGCCTGGCTTTACAACCTCGTGGCGCGGCGTGTCGGCGGCTTGGAATACAGTGTCGCCGAGATGCCCGGCGTCGGAGCCAAGACCTGACGCGGCAACCGCGGCGGCATGGGGGCGCCACGATGGCGCCCTTTTTTATTTGATGTCGGAATGGCAATTGGCAGGCCGACATGATTCGACAAGCGGCACGCTTGCGGCTACACTACCGCCACTTCGAAGACTTGCCGCAAGGAGAAAAGATGAGTTGGCTAGAAAAACTGCTGCCCCCACGGATCCAGCGCTCCGATGCCGCCAAGAGTAAGACCATGCCGGAAGGGCTGTGGGTCAAGTGCCCGTCGTGCGAATCGGTCCTGTACCGCGCCGACCTGGAATCGAACCAGCACGTCTGCCCCAAGTGCGACCACCACATGCGCATCCGCGCCCGCGAGCGCCTCGATGCGCTGCTCGACGAGGGTGGGCGCTATGACATCGGCCAGGAAACCCTGCCGGTCGATACCCTGAAATTCAAGGACAGCAAGAAGTACCCGGACCGCCTCAAGCAGGCCATGGACGCCACCGGCGAGACCGATGCCCTGATCGTGCAGGGCGGCTCGATCATGAGCCTGCCGGTCGTCGTGGCCTGCTTCGAATTCGAATTCATGGGCGGCTCGATGGGTTCGGTCGTCGGCGAACGCTTCGTGCGCGGCGCCCAGGTGGCGCTGGAGCAGAAGGTGCCCTTCATCTGCATCACCGCCACCGGCGGCGCCCGCATGCAGGAAGGCCTGCTGTCGCTGATGCAGATGGCCAAGACCACCGCCATGCTGACCAAGCTGTCCGAGAAGAAGCTGCCGTTCATCTCCGTGCTGACCGACCCGACCATGGGCGGCGTCTCGGCTTCGTTCGCCTTCATGGGCGACGTCGTTATCGCCGAGCCGAAGGCCCTGATCGGCTTCGCCGGCCCGCGCGTGATCGAGAACACCGTGCGCGAAAAGCTGCCGGAAGGCTTCCAGCGCGCCGAGTTCCTGGTGCAGAAGGGCGCCGTCGACATGATCGTCGACCGCCGCAAGATGCGCGAAGAAATCGCCCGCCTGCTGGCGCTGCTGCAAAACCAGGCCGCCGACGCGCTGGCCTGATCCCGTCCCGGTGCGGGCGCCCAGGCGTCCGCACCAGCGCCCCCGCGCGCACTCACCGAAGTCCATCCAATGTCCACTCTTCCGACCACCTTGCCCGACTGGCTGGCGCTGCTCGAGTCGCGCCATGCCGAAACCCACATCGACATGGGCCTCGACCGTGTCCGCGCCGTCAAGGAGCGCATGGGGCTCGCCTTCAGCTGTCCCGTGATCATGGTAGCCGGCACCAACGGCAAGGGCTCGACCTGCGCCATGCTGGAAGCCGTGCTGCTGCAGTCCGGCTACCGCGTCGGCCTGTACATCAAGCCGCACTTCCTCGACTTCAACGAGCGCGCCCGCATCAACGGCGAGATGGCGTCCGATGAGGCGCTGATCCAGGCGTTCAATGCGGTCGAAGCCGTGCGCGGCGAGGTCTCGCTGACCTACTTCGAATTCACCACGCTGGCGATCATGCACCTGATTTCGCAGGCCGGCGTGGACGTCGCCATCCTCGAGGTCGGCCTGGGCGGGCGCCTCGATGCGGTCAACGTGGTCGACGCCGACGTGGCGATCGTCACCAGCGTCGACATCGACCATACCGACTACCTGGGCGACACCCGCGAGAAGATCGGCTTCGAAAAGGCCGGCATCTTCCGTCCGGGGAAGGCCGCGATCTGCAGCGACCCGGTGCCCCCGCAATCGCTCATCGATCACGCGGAAAGCATCGGCGCCGACCTGTGGCTGCTCGGCCGCGACTTCAACTACCAGGGCGACCAGCAGCAGTGGAGCTATGGCGGCCGCGGTCAGCGCCGCAATTCGCTGGCCTATCCGGCCCTGCGCGGCGCCAACCAGCTGCTCAACGCCTCGGCCGCGCTGGCCGCGCTCGAGGTGCTGCGCATGCAGCTGCCCTGCGGCGCGCAGGAAGTGCGCGCCGGCCTGGCCATGGTCGAGCTGCCTGGACGCTTCCAGGTGCTGCCGGGCCGTCCGACCCAGGTGCTGGACGTGGCCCACAACCCGCACGCAGCGGCGGCCCTCGCGCACAACCTCGGCAACATGGGCTTCCACCGCTACACCTACGCGGTGTTCGGCATCATGGAAGACAAGGACATCGAGGCCGTGATCGCGCCCTTGACGGGCATCGTCGACCACTGGTGCGTCACCGCGCTGCCGTCGCCGCGCTCGGCGCAGCCGGAACAGCTGGCCGAAAAGCTCGCGGCGATCGGGCCCGCGGGCGCGAAAGAGGGTGATTTTTCGGTCACCACTTTCGCCACGCCGCTTGACGCCTATGCGAATGCCGTGAGCCGGGCTGGGGAGAATGATAGAATTGTGGTCTTTGGCTCGTTCTACACGGTCGCCGGCGTCATGGCGGCCCGCAAAAACTCACTACACTGATTCTAGATAAGCATGGGCTTGTTCTCGTTCGGTAGCAAAAACAAGCAAGACACTGTCCGGGACAGCGGCCACTTCGTCAAGGATGACGACGCCGCCTATGGGCAGCAGGCCCGCGCCAAGCGCGCGTCCAACGCCGGCGAAGGCGCCACCCGCGGCCGTGGCCGTGCCGGCGCCGATCCGATCCTCCCCGAGAAGAAGCGCGCGCGCCGCCGCCTGGTAGGCGCGATCGCGCTGGCGCTCGCCGCGGCGGTCGGCCTGCCGATGCTGCTCGATTCCGAGCCCAAGCCGCTCGGCGCCGATATCGCCATCAACATCCCGTCGAAGGACAAGGCGGCGGCCTTGCCGGTGCCCGCCGCGGCCAGCGTCGACAGCGGCGAGGAAATCGTCGAGCCGATGGACGAGGCGCCGCTCGAGACGGCCCAGCCGCCGGCGCCCGCAGCCAGGGTGGCGACGGCGCCGGCCGATCCGCCGCCCGTTCGCACCCTCGACACCGCCCGCACCGAGCCGGCCGTGGCCAGGGCCGAGCCGAAGCCGGAACCGGTCAAGCCGGAGCCCAAGCGCGAGCCGAAGTTGGAAGCGCACCCGAAGGTTGCCGACCTGGAGCCGAAGAAGCTTGAAAAACCTGCCGAGAAGCCGCCGGTCAAGCCGGTCGAGGTGAAGCCGGTCCCGGTACAGAACGACGCCGCGCGCGCCATGGCCATCCTGGAGGGCAAGCCGGTCGTGAAGGCCACCGGCCCGTCGCAGAAGTACGTGGTGCAGGTGGCCGCGCTGGCGACCCAGCAAAAGGTCGATGAGCTGCAGGGCCGCCTGCGCGCCGCCGGCGTCTCTTCCTTCACCGAAAAATCCGGTGACCTGATCCGCGTGCGCGTGGGTCCGTACAGCAAGGAAGAGGGCGAGAAGATCCGCTCCAAGCTCATCGCCATGGGCCTGTCCGGCACCATGGTGCCGCTCTGATCCGCAGTAGCAGGCAAGGGCTGGCGGCGTGACGATTTTCGATTACCTGGTCTTGTTCGTTCTGGTATCGTCGGTCATCATTTCCACCCTGCGCGGGCTGGTCAAGGAGATCCTGTCGCTGCTGGGCTGGATCGTGGCCTTCGTGGTGGCGAACGCCTACGGGGCGACACTGGCGCCGATGTTGCCCGAGTTGCTTCCCGGCGAGACCGCGCGCCTGATCATGGCCTTCGTGCTGCTGTTCCTCGGCGTGCGCATCCTGATGGGCCTGCTGTCGCTGGCGATCGGGGCCCTGATCACGGCCACCGGCCTGAGCCTCGCGGACCGCGGCCTGGGTGGATTATTTGGATTGGCGCGCGGCATTGTAATCGTGCTGGCCGCCGTCATATTGTGTGGGATGACGTCCATCCCGCAACAGGATTTCTGGAGGAACGCGCTGCTCTCGCCGATGGCGGAAACCGGAGCGCGCACCGTCAAACCATTTCTCCCTGCTGCCCTGGCGCAGCACGTGAACTACTAATCTTTCGTAATCAGCAATCCAGTTTTAGGAGCGCACCATGTGTGGCATCGTCGGCGTCGTCTCGAACAATCCCGTCAACCAGCTTCTGTATGACGCCTTGCTGCTGCTGCAGCATCGCGGCCAGGACGCGGCGGGTATTGCAACCAATCACAGCAGCATGTTCTCGATGTACAAGGCCAATGGCCTGGTGCGCGACGTGTTCCGTACTCGTAACATGCGTACGCTGCAGGGTAATACCGGTATCGGCCACTGCCGCTATCCGACCGCCGGTTCCTCGAGCGAGGAAGAAGCGCAGCCCTTCTACGTCAACGCCCCGTTCGGCATCACCCTGGCCCACAACGGCAACCTGACCAACCAGGCCCAGCTCAAGGAAGAGCTGTTCAAGAACGACCGCCGCCACATCAACACCGACTCCGATTCGGAAGTGCTGCTGAACGTGCTGGCCCACGAGATCCAGGAAGCGGCCGACGGCTACAACCTGGACACCGACGCCATCTTCAAGGCGGTGGCCGCGGTGCACCGCCGCGTGCGCGGGGCGTACGCCGTGGTGGCGCAGATCGCCGGCCACGGCATGCTGTCCTTCCGCGACCCGTTCGGCATCCGTCCGCTGTGCCTGGGCGTGAACGAGGGCGAGCACGGCCTTGAGTACCTGGTGGCGAGCGAATCGGTGGCGCTGGAAGGCCTGGGCTTCCGCTTCGTGCGCGACATCGCGCCGGGCGAAGCGGTGTTCATCACCAACGACGGCCAGCTGCACGAGCGTCAATGCGCCGAGAATCCGTCGCTGAATCCCTGCGCTTTCGAATACGTGTACCTGGCCCGTCCGGACTCGGTGATCGACGGCGCCTCGGTCTACGCGACCCGCCTGCGCATGGGCGAATACCTGGCCGACAAGATCCGCAAGGAGATCCCGGTCGACGAGATCGACGTCGTGATGCCGATCCCGGATTCCTCGCGTCCGGCCGCGATCCAGCTGGCCCTGAAGCTCGGCGTCGAGTACCGCGAAGGCTTCATCAAGAACCGCTACATCGGCCGCACCTTCATCATGCCGGGCCAGAACATGCGCAAGAAGTCGGTGCGCCAGAAGCTCAACGCGATCGCCTCCGAATTCAAGGACAAGAACGTGCTGCTGGTCGACGATTCGATCGTGCGCGGCACCACCAGCCGCGAAATCGTGCAGATGGCGCGCGACGCCGGCGCCCGCAAGGTGTTCTTCGCCTCGGCCGCGCCGCCGGTGCTGTACCCGAACGTGTACGGCATCGACATGCCGACTCGCGACGAGCTGATCGCCCATGGCCGCACCAATGAGGAGATCTGCGCGGAGATCACCGCCGACCGCCTGGTCTACCAGGACGTCGATGCGCTCAAGAAGGCGATCTCGGACGTCAATCCGGCGCTGAAGAATTTCGAGGCCTCCTGCTTCGACGGCGTCTACGTGACCGGCGACGTGACGCCGGAATACCTGGATCGCCAGGAATCCGCGCGCCACAAGGGCGGCAGCAAGGGCGTCGAGGATGCGGCCACCAACCAGCTCAATCTCAACCGTCCGGCCACGGCGGAGTAAGACCATGAGCGAGCAGAAGTACGGTTTCACCACCACCATCCTGCACAACGACCGCAGGAAAAGCATCGAGCAGGGCTCGCTGCACAAGCCCGTGCATACCTCGGTGGCCTTCGGCTACAACGATGCGCGCCAGCTGGCCTCGGTCTTCCAGGGCAAGGAACCGGGCTTCCGCTACGGCCGCCAGGGCAACCCGACCGTTAGCGCGCTCGAAGACAAGATCAGCAAGATGGAAGACGGCGTCGGCACGATCTGTTTCGCGACCGGCATGGGCGCCATCGGCGCGCTGTTCCAGGGCCTGCTGAGGGCGGGCGACCATATCGTCTCCTCGTCCTTCCTGTTCGGGAACACCAACAGCCTGTGGCAGACGGTGGCAGCCCAGGGCGTGGCGGTGGACTTCGTCGATGCCACCGAGGTCGCCAACGTGGAAGCAGTGCTCCGGCCCGATACCCGCATGGTGTTCGTCGAGACCATCGCCAACCCGCGCACCCAGGTGGCGGACCTGGCGCGCATCGGCCAGCTGTGCCGCGAACGCGGCATCCTGTACGTGGTCGACAACACCATGACCACGCCCTGGCTGTTCCGCCCGAAGGCGGTGGGGGCGGGCCTGGTGGTCAATTCGCTGACCAAGTCGATCGGCGGCCACGGCATCGCGCTGGGCGGCGCCCTGACCGACACCGGCCTGTTCGACTGGAGCGCCTATCCGCATATCGCGGCCAACTTCCGCAAGCAGCCGCTAGCTGCCCAGGGCCTGGCCCAGCTGCGCGCCAAGGCCCTGCGCGACTTCGGTGCGGCCCTCGGGCCGGAAGCGGCGCACCACATCGCAGTGGGCGCCGAGACGCTGGCGCTGCGCATGGAACGCACCAGCGCGAATGCGCTGGCGCTGGCGCAGATGCTGGAGCTTGATGAGCGCGTGGCGGCTGTGCACTACCCGGGACTGGCCTCGCATCCGCAGAACGGCATTACGCAGGAGCTGTTCCGGGCCGGCGGTTCGCTGATGAGCTTCGAGCTGCTTGATAGTATCGACCCCTTCGACTACCTGAACCGCCTGAAGCTCGGCATCCCGGCCAGCAACCTGGGCGACACCCGCACCCTGGTGATCCCGGTGGCGCACACGATCTTCTTCGAGATGGGCGCGGAGCGGCGCGCCAGCATGGGCATCGCCGAGTCCCTGATCCGCGTCTCGGTGGGCATCGAGGATACCGAGGACCTGCTGGCGGACTTCCGCCAGGCGCTCGAGGCGTAAGCAGAATCGGCAGCCCTGGGCTGCCGATTTTGTTTCAGCGGTTGAGCAGGGCGGCACATTGCCGCTATCATGGGATTTCCTTTTACCTCAGCCATCTGCCCATGAAGACCAAGCTGTTCCTTGCATCCCTGCTGCTGTGCGGCGCCGCCTTTGCCGGCGAGCTGGAAGACGCCAATGCCCTGTTCGAGAAGAAGGACTACGCGGGCGCGATGAAGATCTACACCAAGCTGGCCAATGCCGGCAATCCGGCCGCGCAGCAGGCGCTGGGCCAAATGTATTTCTACGGCGAAGCAGGGGAGGTGGACGAAGCCAGGGCTGTCGATCTGTTCAAGAAATCCGCCGCCAAGGGCAACAAGGTCGCGATCGCCTCGCTCGAGCTGATCGAGCAGCGCGTCAAGCGCCGCAAGGACATCGATTACTGGATCAAGGGCTACGACGGCGAAGACCTGAAGTCGGGCGAGTTCCGCTGCACCGCGCCGCGCATTCCCGCGATGTCGAAGGTCAATGCCGACATCGACCGCATCAGCGCGGCCGTGCAGACGTGGCAGGAGTGCTACAACAAGTACGTCACCAACCTGAACGCGTCGCTGCCGCTGACCAAGCGCGTCCCGAGCGACATCCAGAAGCTGATGAACAAGGAGGAGATGGAGAAATCGAATGCCTACCTGGCCCAGCTGCAGGAAAACCTGACCGAGGAAGCGAAGGTGGGTTCGAAGCTGGTGCTGGCGGACTACGCCGCATGGCGCTCGGCGACCGATGCCTATGTGACCGAGCACAACCAGATGGTGAAATCCGCCAAGAAGGATTCCCACTGGGCGGACAAGAAGATTCAATAAGCCGCCGCGCAAGCCGGCGGCTTGGTGGGCGCAGGCTTAATGCCAGCTGCGCATCAGGCCGACGGCCAGGCCTTCCAGCGCGAACTCGTCTTCCGGGTTCACCTGGATGACCTTGAAGTCCGGATTCTCCGGCAACAGCTCGACCAGGTTGCCGGTCTTGCGGTAGCGCTTGACCGTGACTTCTTCGCCGAGGCGGGCCACCACGATCTGGCCGTTCTTGGCGCTGTCGATCTTCTTGACGGCCAGGAAGTCGCCGTCGCAGATGCCGGCATCGCGCATCGACCAGCCCTTGACCTTCAGCAGGAAGTCGGGGCGCGCCGAGAACATGGCGGCGTCCACGGAGTAGGTGGCTTCGACGTGTTCCTGGGCCAGGATCGGCGAACCGGCGGCCACGCGGCCGACCAGCGGCAGCGACATCATGAGGGCCGCAGGCACCATCGGGACCTGTTCGACGGAGGCGCCGACCAGGCGGATGCCGCGCGAGGTGCCCGGCGAAATCTCGATGGCGCCCTTGCGCGCCAGGGCCTGCAGGTGTTCTTCGGCCGCATTGGCCGATTTGAAACCCAGCTCGGCCGCGATTTCGGCGCGGGTCGGCGGGAAGCCGGTGTTTTCGATCGCTTCCTTGATCAGGTTAAGGATCTGTTCTTGCCTTGCAGTGAGCTTGAGCATGGGTGTTTTACGGCATTAGTTGTAAGAGCAGACTGTATTTTTGTACAGTATTCTGATATGCGCAAGGGCAAACACGGGAAAACTGTAAAAAATTTGTGCAGTGCGTCCGCATTCGTGGCGCCGATGCCTGCTTTTGGCCGCCATTTGCCGGGCTGCTCCATGCCATGGGTTCCCATCCGCCGGCTTTTCAGGCTATAATCGAAGGCTTTCCCTTCCCACACTCGTCTTGACGCCGAGGTGGGCATTTGTTTAAACGTCCTCAAGGAGTGTTGCATGCGTCATTATGAAATCGTTTTTATCGTCCACCCGGACCAGAGCGAACAAGTTCCGGCGATGATCGAGCGTTACAAGACCACGGTGACCAGCCGCGGCGGTAACATCCATCGCGTGGAAGACTGGGGCCGTCGCCAGATGGCTTACCAGATCCAGAAGCTGCCGAAGGCTCACTACATCTGCATGAACATCGAGTGCGACAACGAGACCCTGGTCGAGCTGGAAACCGCATTCAAGTTCAACGATGCCGTCCTGCGTCACCTGACCGTCAAGATGAAGAAGGCCGAAACCGCACCGTCGCCGATGATGAAGTCGGTCCAGCGCGAAGACGCAGCCAAGAGCCACCGCGCAGAAGCAGCAGCCGCTGCTCCGGCCGCCGCTGCCTAAGTTTTTTCTCGGGAATTCGTAGAACGCAGTGAACCGGTTCCAGCTCATCGCGACCATCGCGGAGCGAGACGTACTGCGTTTCACCCCGGCCGGCGTCCCCATCGTGGGCGCGATCCTGATGCACGATTCGCAGCAGGTCGAGGCCGGAGTGGCAAGGCAGGTCGCGTTTGAAATCCCTGCGCTCGGCGCGGGCGAGATTTCAGGCAGGCTGGAAAGCGCCGAGCTCGGCGCCGCCTACCGCTTCGAAGGATTCCTCGCACGGAAAAACCGCAACAGCAAAGCCTTGGTGTTTCACATCATTGATTTCAGTGCCGCGTAACAGTACTCGGCCTATTTAGATTACAGATACAGGAGCCTCAAAATGGCATTCGGTAAAAAGTTCGACAAAAACAAAGCTAAAGAAAAAATGAAGCGCAAGCAGCAGAACCCGCTGTTCAAGCGCAAGAAGTTCTGCCGCTTCACCGCCGCAGGCGTGGAACAGGTGGACTACAAGGACGTCGACACCCTGAAGGACTTCGTCCAGGAAAACGGCAAGATCATGCCGGCACGTCTGACCGGTACCAAGGCGCACTACCAGCGCCAGGTCGACACCGCCATCAAGCGCGCACGCTACCTCGCGCTGCTGCCGTACACCGACCTGCACAACGCTTAAATCGCGGCACGTCAGCTAGATATCCTGGAGAAAAAATATGCAAGTTATTCTGCTCGAAAAAGTCGTCAACGTCGGTAACCTGGGCGACGTCGTCAAAGTCAAGGACGGTTACGCACGTAACTTCCTGATCCCGCAAAAAATGGCACGCCGCGCTACCCAGGCCGCCGTGGCCGAGTTCGAAACCAAGCGCGCCGAACTGGAAAAAGCAGCAGCTGAGAAGCTGTCGGCTGCCCAGGCGCAAGGCGACAAGCTGAGCGGCATGACCGTCACCATCGCCCAGAAGGCGGGCGTGGACGGACGTCTGTTCGGTTCGGTCACCAACTTCGACATCGCCGAAGCCCTGAGCAAGCAAGGTTTCCCGGTCGAGAAGTCGCAGGTTCGCATGCCGACCGGTCCGCTGAAGACCACCGGCGAATTCCCGGTCTCCGTCGCGCTGCACACCGACGTCGTCTCGGAAATCACCATCGCCGTCGTCGGCGAAGCTGCCTAAGCATAACGACAGGCAACTGTTGTTTTAATGAAAAAGCCGGGTTCGCCCGGCTTTTTTTATACCCGGAAATCTCGCCAATTATGTCAGCCGTGTGACCGGAAACGGTATAATGCCCGCCATGAATTCCCCATCCGATCCGCAAGTCGATTCCCTGCGCATCCCGCCGCATTCCATCGAAGCAGAACAGTCCGTCATCGGCGGCCTGCTGCGCGATAACGCAGCCTGGGACCGCATTGCCGACTTCATGCACGCAGAGGATTTCTACCGCTACGACCACCGCATCATCTTCGAACAGATGATCCGCCTGATCAACGCCGGCAAGCCGGCGGACGTGATCACGGTCTACGAAGCCTGCAACATGCTGGGCAAGGCCGAGGAGGTGGGCGGCCTGCAGTACCTGAACGCGATGGCGCAGAACACGCCGTCGGCGGCGAATATCCGCCGCTACGCCGAGATCGTGCGCGACCGCGGCATCCTGCGTAACCTGATCACGGTCGCCGACGAAATCTCGGGCAACGCCTTCAACCCGCAGGGCAAGGAAGTCAAGCAGATGCTTGACGAGGCCGAATCGAAGATCTTCGCCATCGCCGAAACCGGCGCGCGAGGCCAGCAGGGCTGGAACCCGATCCAGCCGCTGCTCACGCAAGTGGTCGAGCGCATCGACGAGCTGTACTCGCGCGAGAACCAGGGCGAGATCACCGGCGTGCCGACCGGCTTCATCGACCTCGACCGTATGACCTCCGGCCTGCAGCCGGGCGACCTGGTCATCGTCGCCGGCCGTCCGTCGATGGGCAAGACCGCGTTCTCGGTCAACATCGGCGAGAACGTCGCGATCGAAGCCGGCCTGCCGGTGGCTGTTTTCTCCATGGAAATGGGCGGCGCCCAGCTGGCCATGCGTATGCTCGGCTCAGTGGGCCAGCTCGACCAGCACCGCCTGCGTACCGGCCGCCTGAACGACGAAGACTGGCCGCGCCTGACGCACGCCATTCAAAAGATGAACGACGCCCAGCTCTACATCGACGAGACGCCGGCGCTGAACCCGATCGAGATGCGCGCACGGGCACGACGCCTGGCGCGCCAGTGCGGCAAGCTGGGCCTGATCATCGTCGACTACCTGCAGCTGATGCAGGGCAGCCAGCCGGGCGACAACCGCGCGGCCGAGATCTCCGAGATCTCGCGAAGCCTGAAAGGCCTGGCGAAAGAGCTGCATTGCCCCGTCATCGCACTGTCCCAGCTGAACCGCTCGCTGGAACAGCGACCCAATAAACGACCCGTCATGTCCGACCTGCGCGAATCGGGCGCTATCGAACAGGACGCCGACGTTATCATCTTCCTGTATCGCGACGAGGTCTACAATCCCGACTCGCCCGATAAGGGAACCGCCGAGATCATCATCGGTAAGCAGCGTAATGGCCCGATCGGGGCGATTCGCCTTACCTGGATCGGCTCCTACACCAAGTTCGGCAACTACAGCGGCAACCTGAGCATCTATCAGGGCGATTAAGAAGCAATAAGCCGCGATTTACCACCTCGCCGCTGCCAGCCGTGGCAGCGGTCTCGAAGTCCCAAGAGATTCACAACGGAGAATAATATGTTCGGACGCCTGATGCCCCAGGAGGGCAAGTTTTTTGACCTGTTCAACCAGCACGCCGCCCTGTGCGTGAAGGGCGCGCAGGAAATGGTTGGCCTGATGACCAACTTCGACGACCTGGAAAACCGCACCCACGCCGTCGAAAGCATCGAAAAACAAGCAGACAAGATCACCTACGAATGCGTCGACCTGCTGCACAAGACCTTCATCACCCCGCTCGACCGCGATGACATCCACAAGCTGATCACCAGCATGGACGACATCCTCGACATGATGGAAGACGCGGCCCAGACGGTTTCGCTGTACGACCTGCACGCCGTGACCCCGGAAGCCGCGCGCCTGGCCGAACTGTGCCTGGCTGCCTGCAAGAAGGTGCAGGAAGCCGTCTCCCTGCTGCACGACATGGGCAACGCCCAGAAGATCGTCGCCATCTGCGAAGAGATCGACCGCTTCGAATCGGACGCCGACCACGTGATGCGCGCCGCCATGTCCAAGCTGTTCCGCGACGAACCGGACGTGCGCAACCTGATCAAGATGAAGGCGATCTACGAGATCCTCGAAACCGTCACCGACCGCTGCGAAGACGTGGCGAACATCGTCGAAGGCATCATCGTCGAGAACGCGTAACGTGCACAGCGCACACGCACAACAAGAATAAACATGGAAACTATTAACATCAGCATTTACGTGCTGGGCTTCCTGGTGCTGCTGGCACTGGTATTCGACTTCATGAACGGCTTCCACGACTCGGCGAACTCGATCGCCACCGTGGTGTCGACCGGCGTGCTGAAACCCCAGCACGCGGTGGCGATGGCCGCCTTTTTCAACTTCATCGCGATCTTCGTGGTCAACATGAAGGTGGCGCAGACCATCGGCAAGGGTACCATCGACCCGCACGTGGTCGACCACTACGTCATCTTCGGTGCGCTGGTCGGGGCGATCGCCTGGAACATCATCACCTGGTACTACGGCATCCCGTCCTCGTCCTCGCACGCGCTGATCGGCGGCCTGGTGGGCGCGGCGGTGGCCAAGGCAGGCACCGGCTCGCTGATCTCCGGCGGCCTGCTCAAGACCGTGGCCTTCATCGTGGTCGCGCCGATGCTGGGCTTCGCGCTCGGCTCGATTATCATGCTGATCGTGTCCTGGACCTTCGTGAAGTCGACGCCGCGCAAGGTCGACACCTGGTTCCGCCGCCTGCAGCTGGCCTCGGCCGCGGCCTACTCGCTGGGCCACGGCGGCAACGACGCGCAGAAGACCATGGGCATCATCTGGATGCTGCTGATCGCGGCCGGCTACGTCAGCGCCAGCGACACCCATCCGCCGGCCTGGGTCATCATCTCCTGCTATGCCGCGATCGCCTTCGGCACGCTGTTCGGCGGCTGGCGCATCGTCAAGACCATGGGCCAGAAGATCACCAAGCTCAAGCCGGTCGGCGGCTTCTGCGCGGAAAGCGGCGGCGCCATGACCCTCCTGATGTCTAGCTACTTCGGCATCCCGGTCTCGACCACCCACACCATCACCGGCGCGATCGTCGGCGTGGGCGCCTCGCAGAAGATGTCGGCGGTGCGCTGGGGCGTGGCGGGCAACATCGTCTGGGCCTGGATCTTCACCATCCCGGCCTCGGCCTTCATGGCCGCGATCGCCTGGTGGATCGGCACCCACATCATGTAAGAAGCGCCCCTTCGCTGCTGCATGGAAAGCCCGGCCCGTCCGGGCTTTTTTACGTCCCGCGGGCGCGCGGGGCGTATACTGGCTTGCCGCCCCCATGCCGCGCAGGAATCATGAACCCGCGTATCGATAAGGCGATCCCGGCCGCGAGCACGCTTGGTCTCGGTGTGAACAGCCCACTGCGTCCCTTCCTGGCCTTCCTGCGCCAGCGGATGTCGCTCCTGCTCGTGTGGCCGGCGATTGCCCTGGTCGTCATCGCCGTGCTGTGGAGCTATGTGCTGCGCGGGCTGGGACACGAAGAGCGCGAGCGCGGCGCCGAGCTGGAGCAGCAGGCCGGGGCCTATGCGCAGAGCCTCGTCATCCGCACGCGCCGCTCGATCGACGAGACCGACCGCCTGCTGCTGCTGTTGCGCCACAGCTGGGCCAGCTCGGGCAACCGCGGCGATCTTGCCGGCACCCTGGAAGCAGGGATCTTTTCTCAACAATATATGTCTGCGGTAGCATTTATCGACCGCAATGGCATCGCCGTCACCAGCACGCATCCGGCTGCCGTCGGCCGCTACTTCGGCAACCGGCCCTATTTCGTCGCGCAGCAGCATGCCGTCGAGGATCGCCTGTACCTGAGCGGACCGCTGGACGCCCAGCTGACCGGGCAGGAGGTGGTCGCCTTTTCGCGTCCGCTCCTGACCCCCGACGGGCGCTTCGACGGCATTGTGCTGATCAACGTCTTGCCTGCATTCTTTACACAGCACTACGCCGAGCCGATCCTGGGGAAATACGGATTCGCCGCCGTGGCGCGCACCGATGGCGCCCTGCTGGCCACCCGCACGGGCGACACCGTCCATTCCTACCGCAAGCCATTCCTGCGCGAGCCCATGCCGGGCCGAGATCCGCAGGGCGTGGCCTTGCTCGGCGGACGGCGCTGGTTCGCGGACGGAAGGCTGCGCGTGGTCGGCTGGCAGCCGTTCCCCGACCTCGGGTTGGTCGGCATCGTCGGTATCGACGAATATAGCGCCATGGCGGCCTTCTGGGCCCACCGCGAGGCCCGGCTTGCCGCGGCCTGGTGGAACAGCGCCTGGATCATGCTGGCCGGGCTGCTGGCCACCGGTGTCTTCGTGCACGCGCGCTGGCGCCAGCACCAGATGGACGCCCTGCGCGCCGCCTACCGCCTGGCCACCGAGGACGCCGGCGACGGCTTCTTCATCAACCGCCCGCTGCGCGACCGGCATGGCGTGATCCGCGATTTCAGCGTCGTCGACTGCAACCAGCACGGCGCCGCCATGTTCGGCAGGCAGGCGGAGGAGCTGATCGGCCACCGCCTGTCCGAGTTCTACCGGGGCGAATTGTTCGAGCGGGCCTGCGAGCGCCTGTGCCAGGCCCTCGAGACCGGCTTCTACGATCGCGAACTGCCGGTCGAGCCGGCGCCCGACCAGCCGCTGCGGGCCCGCTGGATCCGCTACAAGGCGGTGCGCGCCAACGGCGACCTGGCGGTCACGATCCGCGACATCAGCGAATCCAAGGCGCATTTGACCGAGCTCGAGCGAAGGAGCAATTCGGACGAGCTCACCGGCCTGCCGAACCGCTACTGGATCCAGCAATTCCTGCCGCGGGCGATCGCGCGGGCGCGCGCTGGCGGGCATGGGCTGGCCGTGCTGTTCATCGACCTCGACGGCTTCAAGGCCGTCAACGACGTGCTCGGGCATGCGGCCGGAGACGAGCTGCTGCGTACCGTCGGCAAGCGCCTGAAACTGGCGGTGCGCCCGCGCGACCACGTGGTGCGGCTGGGCGGCGACGAGTTCGTGGTGCTGCTGGAGCAGGTCGGCAGCCGGGAAGACGTCGAGCACGTCGCCGGCCGTGTCCTCGCGGCCTTCCACGACGGCTTCCACGTGCAGCACGCCACCCACGTGCTGGGCGCCTCGATCGGGATCGGCCTGTATCCCGAGCACGGCGAGGATGCCGAGACCCTGCTCAAGAATGCGGACATCGCGATGTACTCGGTCAAGACCGAAGGGAAGGGCGGCTTCTGCTTCTTCCAGTCGCGCTTCTTCGAGGCCATCCGCGCCCGGCTCGAAACGGAAGTGGAGCTGCGCCGGGCGCTCGACCTGCAGCAGTTCGTGGTGCATTACCAGCCGCGGGTGGATCTGGCGACCGGCAGCGCCGCCAGCATGGAGGCCCTGGTGCGCTGGGAACGCCCCGGCCAGGGCCTGGTCGGGCCCGACCGTTTCATCCCGCTGCTGGAAGAGACCGGTCTGATCGTGCGCCTGGGCGAGCAGGTGATCGACAGCGTCTGCCGCCAACTGGCGAGCTGGACGCGCCACGGCGCGGCCCTGGTGCCGGTCTCGGTGAACATCTCGCCGCGCCAGTTCAGCCAGTCCGATGTCATCGCGATGTTCCGCAACGCGGTCGCGCGCCACGGCATCGACCCGGGAATGCTGGAAATCGAGGTAACCGAATCGTCGATGATGCAGGAAGGGATCGGCGAGTCGGCCGTGTTCAGCCAGCTGCGCGAACTGGGCATCAAGCTGTGCATCGACGATTTCGGCACCGGCTACTCGTCCTTGTCCCAGCTGCAGAAGCTGCGCTTCGACGTGCTCAAGATCGACCGCGCCTTTGTGCTGCGCATCGAACACCCGGAAGGCGACACCCTGATCGCCTCGATGATTGCGATGGCCCACGCGCTGGGCATGCGGGTAGTGGCCGAGGGCATCGAAAGCCGCCGCCAGATGCAGCTGCTGCGGACCCTCGGCTGCGACGAAGGGCAGGGCTTCTACTTTTCGCGCCCGGTGGCGCCCGAAGCGCACCGGGCGCCGCTTGCCCGGGCCTGGGGGGGAGGAGCGCCCCTCGGTGGCCTTGTCGGCGCCTGTTTCAGCGGCCCGGAAGCTTGCGCCGCCGACCCGTGAAGGCAATCATCCCCGCGCCGGCCGCCAGCAAGGCCAGGGTTCCCGGTTCCGGCACCTCCGCAGGAAGCGAGCCGGAGAACTTCTGCAAGTGAATTTCGCCACCCTGATTCAGGTTCTTGGCGTATACGCCCCCCTCGACGTTGGCGCCGCCGGTGTTGCTGAACGTCCCGTTTGCTACCAGCACCTGTCCGCCGAAGGTGCGGCCGACGCTGACGCTGCTCGCGCCGGCGAAGTTCCAGATCAGCGAGCTGGCCAGGTTCTGGGGCTGGGCGAAGTTGGCGTTGAGGTTCAGGATGCTGTCGTTGGTATTGAAAATGACCGTGCTGGCGCCGTTCAGGTTAAAACTGAGATCGGAGGTGATGGACGAGAAGATCTTGCTGTCGAGCGTGGTCAGGTCGAACACCAGCATGCCGTCGACCGGCATGCCGTAAAAGCTGACCTGGCGGTCGTTATTGCTGAAAATGACCGAGGTGCCAGGGGTGGCCTGCAACGCCGATAATTGCGTGGACAGCCCTGTCATCAGCGACGAGAAATCGGTGGAGGTCGAGGCCTCCAGCGTGCTGTTCATCGTGCTGGTGGTCGCGTTCAGTACCTTGCCGTTCAGGTTGATGCCGCTATAGCTGGCGGCATGGATTTTCTGGCCGAAATTGACGTTGGAAGCGGCGCCGGCGACATAAACATTACCGTTGAAGCTGGAATTGGACGCCGAGCCGCCGACATGGCTTTCGCCGGAATTGACGGTGGCATTTTTGACGTTGCCGCCGACGACTGCCCCCAGGCCGTTCACGTGCACATTGCCGCTCACGTTGCCGCCCACCGTCAGGCCGGCATAGTTCGACGCGGGCGTCCTGCCGGCGTGCTGCACATATGCGCCACCCTCCACATCGCCTCCCACATAGGTGCGGCCGTCAACGTGCGAGGTCGAGTTCAGGTTGCCGCTGACGACAACGTTGAACTGCTGCAGCATTTCGGTGGAGGTGAGCGGTACGGCGGCGGCCTGGCCCGCACTGGACAGCATCATTACGGCAAACGCGGCGGAAGTGCGGGCAATCATGGGGTATCCAATCGTGATAACAGCGCAGATTCAATAATAACAACGTTAATTTCCTGGTGGATATTAGAGCTTTATGAGATTTTGCGCAACAAATTCGTCAAATTCGATGTGGCATATTGACAACTCCGGTAGTTTGCCGAGCTTAAGACGGGGGGCGAACGCAGCTTCCGAAATTCCCGGTGTTCCTTTACATTTTTGCTAATTCTGGTAGTAATATTACACAGTGGCGTCTGCCACTGCTGCCGCCTGCGGCTAAGCGGTCCGGGCAATCAGCGTTTAAAAACAACGATTAAGGGGACATTATGCGCAACAGAGGTAGTTTGACTTCACGCTTGCATGTCAGCCTGGCTGCTTGCGGGATGCTTGCTGCAGTGGCCGGGATCGCCCTGCCGGCTAGCAGCGCCTTCGCCCAGCAGCCGGCCGCCAGCGCTGCCGCGCCGGTCGCGCCCGGCACCATCCGCATCCATTTCCGCCGCGTCCAGAACGATACCGCCCAGTGGGGCGTGTATTCCTGGGATGGCCCGGCCAGGCCGAGCTCGGCCTGGATCACGGACCGCTTCATGTTCACCCAGAGCGACGATTTCGGCGGCTGGGTCGACATTCCGCTGGCGCCAGGCAAGACCGCCCTGTGGTTCCTTGTCACCGACGGCAGCGGCACCAAGAACTGCGGCGCGGACCAGGGCGCGCAGCTGCCCGCCGACGTGGGTAGCCGTGGCCACGAGATCTGGCTGCTGGAGGGCGACTGCAGCATCTATACCGCGCCGCCGGCGCCCAGCTACGGCAGCCTGGCCCAGGCCGGCGCCCACTGGCTGGCCGCCGGCACCCTGGCCTGGCCGGGCGCACCCGCCAGCGGCAGCTACAAGCTGTACTACGCGGCGAACGGCGGCCTCGGTTCGGGCGCCGCCGGCGTCACCGGCTTTGACGGCAGCATGGACCTGAGCCTGGCGCCGCTGCCGGAGGCGGTGCGCGCGAAATTTCCGCACCTGGCCGGCAGCACCGGCCTGGCGCTGTCGACGCCAGACGCGGCCAAGGTCGCCGCCCTGGCCAGCGCCCAGTTCGCGATCGCCCAGTTCGACGCTGGCGGCAAGCTGGTGCAGGTGACCTCGCTGCAGACCGCCGGCATGCTCGACGAGGTGTTCGCCGCGCGCGCGGCCGACACCAGGCTCGGCGTGAGCTTCAACGGCGCCGGCGTGCCCACCTTCCGCCTGTGGGCGCCGACCGCCAAGTCGGTGGCGCTCGACATCTATCCGGACGCGAACGCGCCCGCCGCCAGCCAGGTGGCGATGCGCTTCGATGCCGCCACCGGAGTCTGGAGCTACACGGCCCCAAGTGCCGACTGGACCAACCGCGCCTACTACACCTACACCGTCAAGGTGCTGTCGCGCTGGGCCGACAACACGCTGGTGACGAATACCGTCACCGACCCCTACTCGGTGAGCCTGAACGCCAACAGCGCCCGCAGCTATCTCGCCAACCTCGACAGCTCCGAGCTCAAGCCGCGCAACTGGGACAAGCACCGCATCCCGGCGCTCGCGCATCCGGCCGACATCTCCATCTACGAGCTGCACGTGCGCGACTTCTCGCTGAACGACGACTCGGTACCCGCCGCGCGCCGCGGCAAGTACCTGGCTTTTGCCGAGCGCAATTCGCGCGGCATGCGCCACCTGCAGTCGCTGCAGAAGGCGGGCCTGAGCCACGTGCACCTGCTGCCCGTGTTCGACATCGCCAGCGTCAACGAAGCCGGCTGCGTGTCGCCCGTGATCCCGGATGCCGGCCCGGCCTCGGAAGCACAGCAGGCCGCGATCGAGGCGGTGCGCGATGCCGACTGCTTCAACTGGGGCTACGATCCGGTGCACTACAACGCCCCGGAAGGCAGCTATGCATCGAACGCCAACGACGGCGCCGCGCGCGTGCGCGAGTTCCGCGAGATGGTGCAGAGCCTGCACGAGGCCGGCCTGCGGGTCACCATGGACGTGGTCTACAACCACACCAGCGCCTCGCAGCAGGGCCAGCTGTCGACCCTCGACAAGATCGTGCCGACCTACTACTACCGCCTGAACGACAAGGGCGCCAACCTGAACGACAGCTGCTGCGCCGACACCGCCGCCGAGCACACCATGATGGCCAAGCTGATGACAGACTCGGTAGCGCTGTGGGCCAGCGCGTACAAGGTGGACAGCTTCCGCTTCGACATCATGAGCTTCGCGCCACTTAGCGTGATGAAGCAGTTGCAGGCGCGCGTCAACCAGGCCGCCGGCCGCGAGATCTACCTGTATGGCGAGGGCTGGAATTTCGGCGCGGTCGCCAATGACCAGCGCTTCGTGACGGCGCGCCAGGCCAACCTGTTCGGCACCGGCATCGGCTCCTTCAACGACCGCCTGCGCGACACGGTGCGCGGCGGCGGCTGCTGCGACGGCGGCGAGAACCTCGTCAAGGAGCAGGGCTTCATCAACGGCGTGTGGTACGACCCGAACCACCTGGCAAGGCAGTCGCGCGACGATGCGCTGCGCCTGGCCGACCTGGTGCGCGTGGGCCTGTCGGGCACCCTGCGCGACTACCGCTTCGTCGATCGTTTCGGTTCGCTGCGCAGCAATGCCGACATCGACTACTTCGGCCAGCGCGCCGGCTACACCGCCAGCCCGGTCGAGACGATCAACTACGTCGAGAAGCACGACAACCAGACCCTGTTCGACATCAACGCCTTCCGCCTGCCGCAATCGACCTCGCTGTCGGACCGGGTGCGGGTGCAGAACCTGGGCGCGGCCATCGTGCTGCTGTCGCAGGGCATTCCCTTCATCCATGCGGGACAGGAGCTGCTGCGTTCCAAGTCGCTCGACCGCGACAGCTACAACGCGGGCGACTGGTTCAACCGCCTCGACTACAGCTACGCGTCGAACAACTTCGGCGTGGGCCTGCCCTCAAGCGACAAGAACCGCGACAACTGGGGCCTGATGACGCCGGTGCTGGAAAACCCGCTGATCAAGCCGGATACCAGGGCGATCCTGGCGGCGAAGGAGGCTTTCGAGGACCTGCTCCGGATCCGCACGGACAGCAGCCTGTTCCGCCTGCGCAGCGCGAAGGACGTCGAAGAGCGCCTGCGATTCTACAACACCGGGCCGGACCAGTTGCCCGGCCTGGTGGTGATGCACATCGACGGGGAAAAGCCGGGCCGCTACCCGGACGCGCGCTACCGCAGCGTGGCGGTGCTGTTCAACGTGGACAAGGAAGCGAAGACGATCGCGATTCCGGAGCTAAAGGGGCGCAAGTTCAAGCTGCACCAGGTGCAGGTCAGCTCGCCTGACCCTGTGGTGAAGACGTCCGGCTACGGCGACGCCGACGGCAGCTTCACGATCCCGGCGCGCACGGCGGCGGTGTTCGTCGAGAGGGGGGCGAACCGCGGCGAGGAGTAAGCAGCAACAAGGTCAGGTGATCCTGGCCTTGTTCGCTGGCGGCCTGCGCGGCCCGATATGGATTACTTGCCGCTCATCCGATCGTTCTCGATTTCGGCTGCGCTCACGGTGCTGACCGCGCTGACGCCGGCGGTCTTCTTGCGCGGGATATTGCTGCCGACCGAGACGTAGTCATCATCTTGGGCCCGGCTCTCGCGCGGGGTAGAGGATTGATGGGCGCAGCCGCCCAGCAGGGTGGACGCGAGGGCGGCCAGCATCAACTTCTTCATACGATACAACTCCTTGTTCAAGACGTTTCAACAGGAGCGATTGTAGTGCCGCCCATGCCGGAAAGGGCGGCTTTTCCAGCGGCCACCGCGCGATTACCCATGGCGGATGGCTGCCTCGTGCTGCGCGCCGACGGCGCGTGCTTCACAGCGTGACTTCCAGGCCTTCGAAGGCCAGCCGCACCTGCAGCTCGCCCAGGCGCGCGCGGTAGCGCGCCATCACGGCGGCGAATGCGGCCTCGAGCTCGTCGTCGCTGCGGGTCGGCTCGTGGTGGGTGCAGTACAGGGCGCGCGCGCCCACGCGCAGCGCCATCTCGATGGCGCCATCGAAAGTGCCGTGGCCCCAGCCGGCCTTGGACGGGTATTCCTCGCGGGTGTAGGAGCAGTCGACGATCAGTGCGTCCACGCCGGCCATGGCGGCGTCGGTCGCGCGCTGGCGCTCGCCCAGGTGCGCTTCGAACGCGTCGAAGGCCGGGTCGCCCGGCGGATGGGGGTTGTGCCAGGGTTCGTGGTCGCCGGTGAAGAACAGCGAGCGGCCATGGCAGGAGATGCGGTAGCCGAGGTTGGTGACCGGGTGGTTCATCAGGACATTGCCGACCACCGCATCGCCGACCGCGACCGGCGTGCCGATGTCGAGGCTGCGGTACTCGATGGTGGCGCTCATCTGGGTTTCGCTGACCGGGAAGTAGCTGTTCTGCAGTTGCACCGCCATCACGTGCTCGATGCCCTTGCCAGTCACCGGGTCGTGGGCGCCGTGCAGGCGCACGCGGCTGCCCTTGATGAAGAGCGGCGTGAAGAAGGGCAGGCCGTGGATGTGGTCCCAGTGGCTGTGGGTGATGAAGATGTTGGCCTGGATCGCCGGCGCCTGCGGCCGCGCCAGTAGGTGCTGGGCCAGCGGGAACAGGCCGGTGCCGCCGTCGAGGATGATCAGGGTGCCATCGTCGCTGCGCACTTCGATGCAGGTGGTGTTGCCGCCGTAGCGCGCCGTGCGTGGACCGGGGGACGGTATCGAACCACGCACCCCCCAGAAACGGAATTTCATCGGGACTCCCAGCCGTGCTTGTTATGTTTTTTGAATACTGAGCATGATAAGGGTTTTGTTCCGCATGACATCAGATATCCGCATTTTTTGAACCCCCTACCCTGGGACATACACGGGGCGTAAGGAAGCTACACTTCTAAGAAATTAACTATTGGAAAAAAATTTCCGCATGCATATGCATACGGCCGCTTCCGGTTCAAAGACCATGCAAGAGCTGAATCCGACCCAAATCGCGCATCGCCATTCAGGAGCGCAGGGAGCGCGCGCGTTCCAGCAGCAGTTCGCGCTCGCGGCCGTTGGCGGTCATGGCGGCGGCCCGTTCGAATTCGCGGCGCGCTTCCTCGACCCGGCCCAGCTTGGCGAGCAGGTTGGCGCGCACGCTCGGCAGCCAGTGGTAGCCGGCCAGCTTGCCGCCAAGCGCCAGCGCGTCGGCCAGCGCCAGGCCGGCGGCCGGACCGTCGGCCATGCCGACGGCCACCGCGCGGTTCAGTTCGACCACCGGAGAAGGCTGGACCTGCGCCAGCTCGCCGTACAGCGCCGCGATTGCGCGCCAGTCGGTCTCTGTAGCAGCGCGGGCGCGGGCGTGGCAGGCCGCGATCTCGGCCTGCAGCAGGTAGGGGCCGCGCGCCAGGCCGATCTGCGCGGCGCGCGCGAGCGCCGCCAGGCCGCGCCGCACCAGCACCCCGTCCCAGCGCGAACGGTCCTGCTCGAGCAGCAGCACCGGGCGCCCTTCGGCGTCGAGGCGCGCTCCCATGCGCGAGGCCTGCAGTTCCATCAGCGCGACCAGGCCGTGCGCCTCCGGCTCGCCAGGGGCCAGTTCGGCCAGCATGCGGCCCAGGCGCAGGGCTTCGTCCACGAGGGCGGGACGCATCCAGTCCTCGCCCGCGGTGGCGGTATAGCCTTCGTTGAAGATCAGGTAGACGGCTTCCAGCACCGCGCCGAGGCGTTCGCCCAGCTCGTTCGGCGGCGGCAGTTCGAAGGGGACGCGCGCCTCGCCCAAGCTGCGTTTGGCGCGCACGATGCGCTGCGCCATGGTAGCCTCCGGCACCAGGAAGGCGCGTGCGATCTCCTGGGTGGACAGGCCGCCCAGCAGCTTGAGCGTGAGCGCCAGGCGGGCGTCGAGCGAGAGCACCGGGTGGCAGGCCGTGAACATCAGGCGCAGCAGGTCGTCGCCTATCACGTCGTTGCGGGCGGCGTCGAGGCCGTCGACGAAATCGGGCACGATGGTGGCCTCCTGGGCTTCGAGGTCGAGGCCGATCTGCTCCAGCTTCTGCTGGAGCAGGCGGTCGCGGCGCAGGCGGTCGAGCGCGGCGTGCTTGGCCGTGGCCGTGAGCCAGGCGCCGGGATTGTCCGGGATGCCCTGGCGCGGCCAGTGCTCGAGGGCCGCCACCAGCGCATCCTGGGCCAGCTCCTCGGCCAGGCCGACGTCGCGCACCATGCGCGCAAGGACCGCCACGATCCTGGCCGACTCGATGCGCCAGACGGCGGCGATGCTGCGTTCGACCTGGGCGTCCATTAAATCTGCGCTGCCGCGTCTTCCGCCTGCGCCGGCATGCCTTCCATATACGCCAGCTCCCACATGTGGCCGTCGAGGTCCTCGAAGCCGTGCTGGTACATGAAACCGTGGTCCTTCGGCGGGTTCGGCCAGCTGCCGCCGGCGGCTTTCGCCCTGGCGGCCATGTCGTCGACGGCGGCGCGGCTGTCGCAGGACAGGCACAGCAGCACTTCGGTCGACTTGCGCGCATCGGCGACCGGCTTGTTGGTGAAGCCCTGGAAGAAGGGCTCGGTCAGCAGCATCACGTAGATGTCCTCGCTGACGATCATGCAGGCCGCGTTCTGGTCGGTGAACTGCGGATTGAATGAAAAACCGAGCGCGCCGAAGAAGGCCTTGCTGCGCTCCAGGTCCTTCACTGGAAGGTTGACGTAGATCTGCTTGTTCATGCTGCTCTCCTTGTCTGCTCAGGCGGCGGCCTGCTGCTCGGGCATGCTCTCGATGAAGGTCAGCGCCCACATGTGGCCGTCCAGGTCTTCGAAGCCGTGCTGGTACATGAAGCCGTGGTCTTCCACCGGCTCCGGCAGGGTGGCGCCGAGGGCCAGGGCCTTGCTTGCGACGGCGTCGACCTCGGCCCGGCTGTCGCAGAACAGACACAGGAGCGCGATCCTGCTGCTGCGCGGATCGGCCAGCGGCTTGGCGCACAGGGTCCGGGCGATGTCTTCGGAGGCGAGCATCACGGTGATGTCGTCTGACACGATCATGCCGGCGCCGTGCTGGCTGCTGAAGCGCTCGTCGAAGCCGAAGCCCAGTCCGGCGAAGAAGGCCTTGCTGCGTTCGAGGTCCCGGACCGGGAGGGTGATGGCGATCTGCTTTTTCATGCTCGTTTCCTTGTTGGGGGGGAGTGTCAGGAGGGCAGGTCGGCCGGCTCGTAGAGCTGGCGGACTTCGATCTCGGCATTGGCGAACTCGCCGTGCGGGTTGGGGAAGCGGCGCGACCACTCCATCGCCTCCTCGCGCGAGCGCACCCCTATCAAGGTGTAGCCGGCGATCAGCTCCCTGGTGTCGGCGAACGGACCGTCGGTGACGGTCCGGCGCCCTTCGTCGTAGCGGATGCGCCAGCCGTCGCGGCTGGGGCGCAGGCCGTTGGCGTCGAGCAGGACGCCGGCGCGGGCCAGCTCCTGGTTGTACGCGGTCATGGCGTCGAACAGGGATTGGGCGGGCATGATGCCGGCTTCCGTGTCGGGGGTGGCCTTGACGATGATCATGAAACGCATGGTGGTCTCCTTGTCGTGGGATGGAAGCGTTGGGGGCTTCCATCTGCTACGACGAATGGGACGCCGGAATTTCGACATCACGGCCGAAATATTTTTCGTCACTGCGATATGGAATTGGATCCCGGCCTGCGCCGGGATGACGGCTCATGAGCTGGTGGAAGAAGTAGCATGTCGTCCCGGCGAAGGCCGGGACCCAATTTTGCGTGCTGGCAGTTAGCGGTCGAAGCAGGGGGCCAGGCCGCGCACCTCCACCGTCGCCCACTCGGCCGCCGGACACTGCTGCGCCAGCGCGACCGCTTCTTCGCGGGTGTCGACATTGACCAGGAAGAAGCCGCCGACCATCTCCTTGGCCTCGGCGAACGGTCCATCGACGATGCGCGCCTTCCCGGCCGGGACGGTGACGCGCACCGCCTTGTCTTGCGAGGCCAGCGATTCCGCTCCCAGCAGCAGGCCGCGGCTGCGCAGGTCCTCGCCCCAGCGCAGCATCCGGTCGTAGACGGCGCGACCCTCGGCCTCGCTGCGGGTGGCGCGCTGGCCGACGGGTTCATGGATCAACAGCATGTGCGGCATCGGCATCTCTCCTCTGTGATGAACGCGGCTATTCTAAGCTGCCTTCTGGCCGCCGGCACGCGCTTTGGGCAAATCCTGCGCGCAAGAACGCTGCACCATCCATTTGACTCCCAATTGCACCACCAGTGCGGCGCCGGTCGCCAGCAGGAAGGCCAGGCCGACCGGCTGCGAACCCAGCAGCAGCGACAGCACCAGGCAGAACACGGCAAAGGCATAGTAGCCGTTGACCATGCCGCGCAGCAGCGCCACCGCGAAGCCCGGACCGTTGGCACGGTGCGAGAAGCCGACCAGCACCGTGCTCATCACCGGGAACATCGCGAACAGGCCGGACAGGCGCGGGCCCAGGCTCGCGGCGGCATAGGTGACGCTCAGCGACAGCAGGGCGCCGGCCAGCATGCGCCAGGGCAGGTCAGCGGCGGGTTTGACGGCGGCGGCCGGCACCGGTGCCGGACCGAACAGGCGCGGCGCCCCCAGGAGCGCGATCACGACGGCGGCGAAGCCGGCCCACAGCGGCAGCTGGACGGGCAGGGCCTGCAGCACCAGCACGGCCAGGCCGTAGGCGAGCAGGGCGGCGCTCAATGCGCGCGGCATGCCGAGGTGGGCGCAGCGTGCATAGGCGACGCTGAAGACCAGGATGGCCAGCACCGCCAGCAGCGTGTTGCCGGCCGCGCTGGCGGCGAAGGCCGGACCCTGTTCGAGCGCGATCACCAGCAGGATCGGGCCGGAGACGATGGGGAAGGCGGACAGCCAGCCGGCCACGCCCGGCCCCCAGCGGCGGCCGGCCAGGGTGACGAGGGCGATCAGGACTGGTACGAGCAGGAGTTTCAGCAGGAAGATCATGCGTGGTGAATAGTCGGTAGAAATGAAAAACGCCCGCCAGGTGGCGAGCGTTCCGGATGCCCGCCTGCCTTCAACCGGCAGGCGATGGATGACGACCGGCTTACAGCACGTCGCTGGCATGGTCCGCCAGGCGCGAGCGTTCGCCGCGCGCCAGGGTGACGTGGCCGCTATGGCTCCAGCCCTTGAAGCGGTCGACCACGTAGGTCAGGCCGCTCGAGCCCTCGGTGAGGTAAGGCGTGTCGATCTGGGCGATGTTACCGAGGCACAGGATCTTGGTGCCGGGACCGGCGCGCGTGACCAGGGTCTTCATCTGCTTCGGCGTCAGGTTCTGCGCCTCGTCGATGATGAGGAACTTGTTCACGAAAGTACGGCCGCGCATGAAGTTCAGGGACTTGATCTTGATGCGCGAACGGATCAGGTCCTGGGTCGCGGCGCGGCCCCAGTCGCCGCCGTCGCTGTCGGACTTCATCAGCACTTCGAGGTTGTCGTCGAAAGCGCCCATCCACGGCGACATCTTCTCTTCCTCGGTACCAGGCAGGAAGCCGATGTCCTCGCCCACCGGCACCGTGACGCGGGTGACGATGATCTCGTTGTACTGCTTGGTCTCGAGCACCTGGGCCAGGCCCGCGGCCAGCGCCAGCAGGGTCTTCCCGGTACCGGCCTGTCCCAGCAGGGTGACGAAGTCGCACTCCGGGTTCATCAGGAGGTTGAGCGCGAAGTTCTGCTCGCGGTTGCGCGCCGTGATGCCCCACACGTTGTTCTTGTTGTGGCTGTAGTCGCGCAGGGTCTGGAACACGGCGGTCTTGCCGTTGATCTGTTTTACCTGGCCATAGAAGGGCGCTTCGCCGTTGCGCGGCTCGATGAACACGAACTGGTTCACGAGCAAGGTCGGGATCACCGGACCGGTCACGCGGTAATAGGTGGCCGAATTGCCGTTCTTGTTTTCCTGCCAGGACTCCATGTCCTTGCCGTGCTTGTTCCAGAAATCGTCCGGCAGCTGGACGATGCCCGAGTACAGCAGGTCGGTGTCTTCCAGCACGTGGTCGTTGAAGTAATCCTCGGCCGGCAGGCCCAGCGCACGCGCCTTGATGCGCATGTTGATGTCTTTCGACACCAGCACGATGGCGCGGCCATCCATCCGGTCTTCGAGTGCGCGGACGACGCCCAGGATCTGGTTGTCGGCCTTGCCCTCGGGCAGACCTTCCGGCAGGGGCGCGGACTCCAGGTTGGTCTGGAAGTACAGGCGACCCCTGGCATCCTTGTTGCCCAGCTTGGCCAGCGGGATGCCGGCCTCGATGGCGTCGTCGTCGACGTTGGCGATCAGGGCGTCGAGGGTGCGCGCCACCTGGCGGGCGTTGCGCGCGACTTCCGACATGCCCTTCTTGTGGTTGTCGAGCTCCTCGAGCGTCATCATCGGCAGGTAGACGTCGTGTTCCTCGAAGCGGAACAGCGAGGTCGGGTCATGCATCAGGACGTTGGTGTCGAGCACGAAGACCTTGGTGGTGCCGCTCTTGTCGGCCTTGCGGCTGGTGGACGACTTGACGTTGACTTCGACCGGCTTGTGCTTGGCCGGATGCGGCTGGTCGGCATCGAGCTCGCGCAGGCGCGCGCCGACGCCGTCCTTCGACTTGCGCGCCGGGCCCTTGGCCAGCGGAGCTTCGCCGGTAGGCGCTTCGGCGGCGGGTGCGCCGACGACGTCGACGGGGGCGGTGCCGGTCGTGCCTGCAGCAGTGCCGGCAAGGGCGGCATCATTGGCGGCAGGGGCGGCGGCGGCCTTGGCCTTGCGTGCCCGGGTCGCCTTCGGCGTCGGCACGGCCTGGCCGCTGATCAATTCTTCGAGTTCGGCATCGGCCGTCGCGGACGCCGGGCGCACGGGCGACTTGCCCGGTTCGGCCTTGGGATAATCTTTTGCCAGCAGCATGGTCGCTGGCTTGGTTGGCATTTTTGGCAGTGGCATCAGGTTCTCGATTCGAAAAAGGACTTAATAGGACGTGCGGGCGCAGCACGGGGCGCGCCGCTGCACGAAAACGATGCTACTTGGGGATGGTGCTGTGGCTGGCGATGCCAGCTTGAGGGCTGCAGCCGGAGGATGCCGGTCCGGCAGCAGCGGGAAGAATAATGCTGATGAGATACGCGGTGACTCAAAATAGGTGGCAATGTCCAGCAAAGTTATCGGTAACCGGGTTGCTGGAGCCATCCGTTTTCAGGGCTGGCTCTTCAGAAATTCCAGCACTTCGGCCACGTGGTCGTTGACTTTCACGCCACGCCATTCTTTCACCAATCGGCCTTGAGCGTCAATGATAAACGTACTGCGCTCAATGCCGCGCACTTGTTTGCCGTACATGTTTTTCATCTTCATGACACCGAACTGCGTGCAGACCGCTTCTTCCGGATCCGAGATCAATTCGAAGGGCAGGCCCAGCTTGCCCTTGAAGTTTTCGTGCGAGCGCAGGGAATCGCGGCTGATGCCGTAGATCTCGGCATGCGCGGCCTGGAACTCCGGATAGGCCTCGCGGAAGGCGATGCTCTCGGTGGTGCAGCCCGGCGTGTTGTCCTTCGGATAGAAGTACAGCACGGTGTACTTTGCCGGACGACCAGCCAGCTCGAAGGTCTGGCCTCCCGTCATGGGGGCGGAAAAGTTGTCGATGGTAGCGGCGGTTTGGCTCTCGGCCACGGGATTCTCCTGGTGTCATGGCGCACTGGCGCCGGGTCCCTGCAGGGCAGCGGATACCGGAATGATAATCGGCGCGGCCGCGCCTTGCTAGTCCGTATTTACGTCGACAATGCAGGTTTCACCCCGCAATATAGCGGGCGTTTTCATTTCTTCAAGATGCAAAACGGAAATATTTAGCTGCGCGCCAGCAGCACCACGCCCAGCACGATCACCGCGAGCGCCAGCATGCGCTGCGGCGAGATGACTTCGCCCAGGAACATCCAGGCGCCCACCGCGCCGATCACGTAGCCGAGCGAGAGCATCGGATAGGCGACCGTGACGTCGGTGCGCGACAGGCCCAGGATCCAGACCACCAGCGATACGCCGTAGCACAGCATGCCGACCACGATCGGCCACTGGGTGGCCACCTTGAGGCCGGTCATGAACCAGTTGTCGCGGGTGAGGTGGATGGCGCCGCCGAGGGCGTTGGTGCCGGCCTTGAGCAGGAGCTGGGCGGCGGCGTTCAGGATGACGCCGGTGATGATGAAGGCGAAAGCCGATGCGTTCATGGGGATGGTGGCTTGATGGGAGCGACGAAAATGGCACGAGCGCAGGCACACCGCGGCAGGGCGCGGCGCGAGTCCGGCGCGGCAGGGCGGGGAATCAGGCGCCGCTGCCAATGATGAGGGCCAGCGTGACCTTGCGGCCTTCGCCCATCAGCACGTTATAGGTGCGGCAGGCGGCCTGGTTGTCCATGCAGTCCACGCCGACGTGCATGCTCGACAGGCTGGCCACCAGTTTCGGGTGGATGAAACGCTGGCGCTCGCCGGTGCCGAGCACCACGACGTCCGGGGCATCCTTGGCGATTTCCTCGAAATGGGCGGGCGTCAGGTCTTCGAAACGGGTCACGTTCCAGGGGCGCGGCGGCACTTCCGGCATGACGGTCAGGCTGAAGTTGAAACGCTGGGCGTTGATCTCGACACCGCTGGCGTCATAGCCGGTGACGGTCTGGTATTGCTGGGTATTGTCGGAATGGAGCTTCATCGTAGCGCGGATGGCAATGACATCGAAACATCCATTGTAACCGGAGAGCCGGGCCGCCCCGCACGCCGGAAGGGTGGACGGCAAGCTGCGATCTTTCAGACGCCATTCGGCAGGATTTTATTTGGCCGGGAAGGGGTGAGGTTGCTTAAATCGGGCGCTTTCGGCAGAATGGGTATTTTTCGCACTGCAACAAATGTGCAGGCGCGAGACCTAGCTCACAGGGGACACTTTGCGACCGATCCTGAAATCGAACAAGCTGGACGACGTCTGCTACGAAATCCGCGGCCCGGCCCTGGAAAAGGCCCGCGAGATGGAAGACGACGGCCAGAAGATCATCAAGCTGAACATCGGCAACCTGGCCGTGTTCGGTTTCGATCCGCCCGACGAGATCGTGCACGACATGATCCGCAACATGCACGGCGCGGCCGGCTATACCGACTCCAAGGGCATGTTCGCACCGCGCAAGGCGGTGATGCACTATACCCAAAGCAAGAACATCGAGGGTGTCGGCATCGATGACATCTACCTGGGTAATGGCGCGTCGGAACTAATCGTGATGGCCATGCAGGGCCTGCTGAACAACGGCGACGAAGTGCTGGTGCCGGCGCCCGATTATCCCTTGTGGACCGCGGCGGTGAGCCTGGCCGGCGGCAACCCGGTGCACTACGTGTGCGACGAGCAGGCCGGCTGGTTGCCGGACATCGAGGACATGCGCCGGAAGATCACGCCGAACACGCGCGCGATCGTGGTCATCAACCCGAACAACCCGACCGGCGCCCTGTACCACCGCGAGGTGCTGCTCGAGATCGTCGAACTGGCGCGCCAGCACGGCCTGATCATCTACGCCGACGAGATCTACGACAAGACCCTGTACGACGGCGCGGAGCACGTCTCGATCGCCTCGCTGGCCGACGACGTGCTGTTCCTGACCCTGAACGGCCTGTCGAAGAACTACCGCTCCTGCGGCTACCGCGCCGGCTGGATGGTGGTGTCGGGCGACAAGCGCCACGCCAGGGGCTATATCGAGGGCCTGAACATGCTGGCCTCGATGCGCCTGTGCGCCAACGCGCCGGGCCAGTTCGCGATCCAGACCGCCCTCGGCGGTTATCAAAGTATTGCCGACCTGGTCGGCCCCGGCGGGCGCCTCTTGAAACAGCGCGACCTCGCGCACAAGCTGCTCACCGATATTCCGGGCGTGTCCTGCGTCAAGCCAAAAGCGGCGCTGTACATGTTCCCACGCCTCGACCCGAAGATGTACCCGATCGCGGACGACCAGCAGTTCATCTGTGAACTGCTGTCCGAGGAAAAAGTGCTGCTGGTGCAAGGCACCGGCTTCAACTGGATCGCCCCGGACCATTTCCGGCTGGTGTTCCTGCCCAATTCCGACGACCTGACGGATGCCTGCGGACGCATTGCGCGCTTCCTTGACGGCTACCGACGGCGCCATTCGCGCTGAGTGTGTGAAAAATTCGTCCATGGCTGCGTTGCCTCGTCTCGCCGTACTATCGTACTGTCTTCGACTCGGCGCCTTGCCCTGGCCGTTTTTTCACACCCTCTGATCCTGCAGGTCGGAACTTAACGAGATACGAGATCATGAAACCCATCAAAGTAGGCCTCCTGGGCATCGGCACCGTCGGCGCCGGCACCTTCAACGTTCTTCAACGCAACCAGGAGGATATCCGCCGCCGCGCCGGCCGCGGTATTGAGATTACGATGGTGGCGGCGCGTAACCTGGAGAAGGCGCGCGGGATCGTCGGCGCCGGCGTGGAAGTCGTCGGCGACCCCTTCGCCGTGGTGAACCACCCGGACATCGACATCGTTGTCGAGCTGATCGGTGGCTACGACTTGCCGCGTGAACTGGTGCTCAAGGCGATTGCCAACGGCAAGCACGTGGTGACCGCGAACAAGGCGCTGCTGGCCCTGCACGGCAACGAAATCTTTGCCGCGGCCCAGGAAAAGGGCGTGATGGTGGCCTTCGAGGCGGCGGTCGCCGGCGGCGTGCCGATCATCAAGGCGCTGCGCGAGGGCCTCACCGCCAACCGCATCGAGTCGGTGGCCGGCATCATCAACGGCACCACCAATTTCATCCTCTCGGAAATGCGCGAGAAAGGGCTGGATTTCGCCACCGTGCTGAACCAGGCCCAGGAGCTGGGCTATGCCGAGGCCGACCCGACCTTCGACATCGAGGGCGTGGACGCGGCGCACAAGCTGACCATCATGTCGGCGATCGCCTTCGGCATTCCGGTGCAGTTCGACAAGGCCTACATCGAGGGCATCAGCCAGCTGCAGGCCCGCGACATCCGCTACGCCGAACAGCTCGGCTACCGCATCAAGCTGCTGGGCATCGCGCGCCGCACCCATATTGAAGGGGAAAACGGCGGCGAGGGCATCGAGCTGCGCGTGCACCCGACCCTGATCCCGGCGGCGCGCCTGATCGCCAACGTGGAAGGCGCGATGAACGCGGTGCTGGTGCAGGCCGACGCGGTCGGTCCATCGCTCTATTATGGCAAGGGTGCGGGAGCGGAGCCGACTGCCTCGAGCGTGATCGCCGACCTGGTCGACGTGACCCGCCTGGCCACCGTCGATCCGTACTGCCGCGTGCCGCACCTGGCCTTCCAGCCGAACGAGATGACCGACGTCGCCATCGTGCCGATGGCCGAGATCACCACCAGCTACTACCTGCGCGTGTATGTGAAGGACCAGCTCGGCGTGATGGCCGACCTGACCCGCATCCTGGCCGACGCCGGCATCTCGATCGACGCGGTGCTGCAGAAGGAGCCGGGCGACCAGGTCAACCTCGACATCATCCTGCTGACTCACCAGACCCGCGAGAAGAACATCATCGCGGCGATCGAGAAGATCGAGAAGCTGCCGGCGGTGATCGGCAAGGTCACGCGTATTCGCCTGGAAACCCTGGCCTGAGGAGGGATGCCGCCGCCGACTGGCGGCTGCAACATGATTCGATTTTGCGGCATTGCTTGCAGAATCGAATCATTTTTTTTGTCCAGTCCTCAGGTCTGGGGTAGGCCGAGCGGCTGCATCGCGTGCGGGGGCAGGGCATCCTGCCAGGCTGATGGCGCAGTGTCGTCATCGTCGATGAAGGCACAGGACAGGGCCAGCATGTCGTGTTCGATGTGGTCGAACAGCGCGGTTGTCACGCTGGCGTAGCGGAGGAGGAAGTCGGAAGAAGTCATCCGCGGATTCTACCTGCGCTGCGCTGCACAATCGTGTTGTATGTACGAGTGCTTGAGACGTTTCAATCAAGTTTATCAATGCCTCCGGTTGACATGGCGCGCCGCTTGAACCGTTCGGCGGTCTATGCTTTTTACCCATCCGGTATCGCCAGCCGACACTTTAGGAATTAATATCGGCAACGCAACAATAAAACAGGGTAATCCACCTGGTGAGCTGTTGTAGATTACGCCTTCCAATGTTCACGAGCCAACCCGCATGAGCCAACCGAGCCAGTTTTCCCTGCTGACCCAGCGCCGTTTCGGCCCCTTCTTCTGGACCCAGTTCTTTGGCGCCTTCAACGACAACCTGTTCAAGACCGCGCTGCTGGTTGCGCTGACCTTCGACACGGCGAACTGGACCACGGCCGACCCGGGCATGCTGAACAACCTGATCGCCGGCCTGTTCATCCTGCCCTTCGTGCTGTTCTCGGCGACCTCCGGCCAGATCGCCGACAAGTTCGACAAGGGGCGCATGGCCAGGTTCGTCAAGCTGCTGGAAATCGCCATCATGCTGGTGGCCGGCATCGGCTGGCTGACCCATACGCTATGGGTCCTGATCGCTGCCGTGGTCGGCATGGGCCTGCACTCGACCCTGTTCGGTCCGGTCAAGTACGCCTACCTGCCGCAGCACCTGAAATCCGACGAGCTGGTGGGCGGCAATGGCGTGATCGAGATGGGGACCTTTGTCGGCATCCTGCTGGGCGAAGTCGCGGGCACCCTGCTGGTCGGCGTGAAACCCTGGGGCATCGAACTGGTCGCCGGCGGCACGCTGCTGTGCGCAGTGCTGGGCCTGGCCGCCAGCTGGCGCATTCCGCCCTCGCCGGCGCCGGTGCCTGAGCTGAAAATCAGCCGCAACCCCTTCGCCGAATCGATCCGCAACCTGAAGTTCTCGAGCCAGAACCGCACCGTGTTCCTGTCGATGCTGGGCAATTCCTGGTTCTGGTTCTACGGCGCGCTGGTGCTGTCGCAGTTCCCGCTGTACGCCAAGGATTACCTGCACGGCGACCACAGCGTGATCATGCTGCTGCTGACCGTGTTCTCGCTCGGGATCGGCGCCGGCTCGCTGCTGTGCGAGAAGCTGTCGGGCCGCAAGGTGGAGATCGGCCTGGTGCCGTTCGGCTCGATCGGCCTGTCGGTGTTCGGCATCGACCTGTATTTCGCGAGCGTGGCCTATGCCGAGCTCAACGGCGCCGCGACCGTCGGCGCCCTCACGTTGCTCGGCCTGCCGGGCGCATGGCGCATCATGCTCGACCTGGTGCTGATCGGCGTATTCGGCGGCCTGTTCATCGTGCCGCTGTTCGCCCTGATCCAGACCCGCTGCGACCGGAAGCACGTCTCGCGCACCATCGCCGGCATGAACATCCTGAATGCGCTGTTCATGGTGGCCGCCGCCGGCCTGGCCATCGTGCTGCTGGGGCAGGGCTTCACGATTCCCGAGATGTTCCTGGTGACGGCGCTGCTGAACGCCTGCGTGGCGGTGTACATCTTCTCGCTGGTGCCGGAATTCCTGATGCGCTTCCTGGCCTGGATCCTGATTCATACCGGCTACCGCGTGCGCACCATCGACGCCGACCGCATTCCCGAGCAGGGCCCGGCGGTGCTGGTCTGCAACCACGTGAGCTATGTCGACGCGCTCGTCATCGGCGCCGCCAGCCCGCGCCCGATCCGTTTCGTGATGGACCACCGCATCTTCAGGACGCCTTTCCTGCGCTGGATCTTCCGCGCAGCCAAGGCGATCCCGATTGCGCCGGCCAAGGAAGACCCGTTCATGATGGAGCGCGCCTTTGTGGACATCGCAGAAGCGCTGCACCAGGGCGAACTGGTGTGCATCTTCCCGGAAGGGAAGCTGACCCATACCGGCGAAATCAACGAGTTCCGCAGCGGGATCGCCAAGATCGTCGAGCGCAGCAAGGTGCCGGTGATCCCGATGGCGCTGCGCGGGCTGTGGGGCAGCGTGTTCACGCGCGATAAGTCGAACGTGTTCGAGCGCTCGTTCGCGCGCGGCATCCGTTCGAAGCTGGCGCTGGCGGTGGGGCAGCCGGTGGCGCCGGAGGCGGCGTCGCCGGAGTATCTCCAGCAGCAGGTGCTGGAACTGAGGGGCGAGTGGAAATAGGCAGGCTTACGGTGATCGTGAGTGGACCTTGGACGATTATTGAACCTTATCCTCATCCGCATGCGCAAGGAGGCCGATGATGCGACCGTTCATTTTTGCTGCTGTCCTGTCCTGCTCTGCATCGTCTGGCGTCATGGCCTGCGGGCCAGTTGCGCCTGAGTTTTGGGAAGACTCGCCAAAGCGCGTGAAGTCGAATTTCGACAATGCGGAATTTGTGGTCGTTGCGCTTGTCAGCGACGTCAGAAACGTATCGGTCTCAGATAAGACATTCCCTCGTTTTACATCCGTCGTAGAGCGCGCCAGGTTTCGCGTTGAGCGCTCATTCAAGGGGAAACTGAAACCCGGCGATACGTTCACGATCGAATCCGGCAAGACTGCTTGTGGGCGCGGGGTCTTGAGCGCGGAATGGGCCCCCCTGACATCCGGGGAAGAGTTGCCGCGAGCCGAATACCCAAAACGATGGCTCATCTATTACACGTCAACGCCGTTCATGCCGAATTCCCCCGTCCAGCCTCCGGCTTTTGAAATCAGCGTATCACGGCAGAGCATGCCAGTAGACTACGCGTCCTATGACCTGGAGCTACTAAAGAAGTTTGCTGGGTCATGGACACGGCAGAGGGGGCGCCAGGATCGTTGAGCGCAGCAAGGTGCCGGTGATCCCGATGGCGCTGCGCGGACTGTAGGGCAGCTGGTGGCGCCCGAGGCGGCGTCGTCGGAGTATCTGCAGCAGCAAGCAGACGCGACTGCCGGCACGCAAGCCCTTGATGACGAGGGCTCCGGATCCGCATGACAAACCGCCCTGGCGCTTCACGCTGCCGCGCCAGGCGCGGGCGCATCCATTACATCATCAGGATGCGTTCGGTAGCGACTTCTGTTGCTTGTTTTGCTTATGGAAGAACAAGCCCATGGTTGCCGTCGCAAGCACAAGGAGAACGCTTGCAGGGTCGACGGTGACGTTGACGCGCACATCTACTTTGACGTCTTTCATATCTTTCCTCGATGCGTGGTTGAGTCTTGCTGAACGCAGCAATGCCTTTGAACTCAAGCATAGCATGGGCTGTTGACCGAACGAGCTCGGGACGGCCTGACGATCACGGGATGGCGGGAATCGGCACCGCCATGCTTGGTGACGGCGCATGGGTGACGCGGAAAAGCAAAAGGCCAACCGATGGTTGGCCCTGCTTGATTGATTTGTTGGTCGGGGCGAGAGGATTCGAACCTCCGACCCCCTGCACCCCATGCAGGTACGCTACCAGGCTGCGCTACGCCCCGACGAACTCTGAAATTATATCAGAGCTCGTCCGAATACTTGAGTTTTTGTAATAGGTTTGTGCTCAGTTTTTTGCGCTTTCACAGACGGCCTGCGTCAATACGGCCTGATCTAGGCGAAGGCAAGCGTCGCGTCGTCCGTGCGTGCCGGCCTGTGCGGGGCGGCAGCCAGCAGCTCGACGGCGGCCTCCAGCACGGTGCGCGGCGCCACGGAGTCCAGGCAGGCATGGTGACCCTGCGGGCAGCTGCTGCGCAGGCAGTTGCGGCAGCTGACGTCGTGGAACAGCAGGCGGTGCGCCACGCGCCACGGGGTGTGCTGGGGATTGGTCAGCGCATACAGGTCGACCAGCGGCGTGCCGACGGCGGCCGCGATGTGCGCCGGGCCGGTGTTGCCGGTGATGAGCAGGCTTGCGCCGCGGATCAGCGCACCCAGTTCGCCCAGTCCGAGCTTGCCGATCAGGGAATGCGCCGGGCTGCGCCAGCCGTCGGTGAGCGGGCGCAGCGCCTCCACGTCGTTGCCGTCGCCGGTGAGGATGATCTTGTGCTTGAACTGCCTGTGCAGCATGCCGATCAAGACCAGCCAGTGGCGGATGGGATAGCGGCGCGAGGCGGCGCTCGCCCCCGCATGCAGCACCAGGTAGGGTGCTGACGGATCGACCGCCCCTTCCTCCAGCATGGCACTGACGCGCGCGGCGTGGGCCGCGGCGACGGCGAAGGAGAGCGAGGTGTCGGACGTGGTGCAGCCGACGTCGGCCACCAGGTCGAGCTGGCGCTGCACTTCGTGGCGGGTCGCCCGTTCGCGCTCGCGCTCCGGCACCCAGTGAGTGAGCAGCTGGTAAGGCTTCTCGCGGCAGGAGGCCAGGCGCAAGGGAATGCCCGCCAGCTGGCACAGCATCGCGGCGGGCAGGGGGCTTTGCGAGTACGACGTAAACATGACGGCGGCATCGAAGCGCTGGGCAGCGAGCTGCGCGGCGCATTCCTGCAGCGCTTGCGCGCCCATGGGGTGGTCGTGCTTCATCCACGGGGCACGAAAACCGATCGCAGCGTCGAGCTCGGGAACGTACGGCGCTACCGCCGCGCCCGACGGGGAGCTGAGCAGGGTCAGGTGGCAGCCCGGCAGGGATTGACGCAAGGCCCGGATCGCCGGCGTGCACATGAGTACGTCGCCCAGCGAATCGAGCCGGACGCACAGGATGCGCCGTGCGGCCTGCCAGGGTCGTGGCGACTGGGCGTTGACGGGCGCCTCCGCGTGAACCAATCTCACAGTCGCGCCTCCTCGTGCGAGGCGATCAGCACGGCCGCTGCATACAGGTCGGGCGCCATCCGGGTGGGCACGCGGCGCGGGCCGAGCCGCCATTCGGTCTCGTTGCCGTTGTCGATCAGGAGCGTGCGGCAGCCGGCGCGGTTGCCGGCTTCGACGTCGTGCAGGATGTCGCCGATCATCCAGGACTCGCGCAGCTTGATGTCGTGGTCCTGCGCTGCCTTGATGAGCATGCCGGGCGAAGGCTTGCGGCAGGCGCACACCATGGCGTAGCTGCCGACCGTGCCCAGCGGGTGGTGCGGGCAGTAATAGAAGCCGTCCAGCGACAGATTCTCGCGGAACAGCAGGTCGGCCAGGCGGTCGGCGACCGGTCCCATGGCGTCTTCGCCGAAGCAGCCGTGCGCGATGCCGGACTGGTTGGTCACGACGAAGAAGCGGTAGTCGAGCCGGGCCAGCAGCCGCAGGGCGGCGCCGGCGCCGCTCACCAGCTGGATCCGGCGCGGCTCGACGTTATAGGGCAGGTCGTCGACCAGGGTGCCGTCCTTGTCGAGGAAGATCGCTTTCATGGCCAGGAGGTTTCGCGCAGCGGCAGGACCGTGAGTTCGGCGACCACCGTGGCGGGCGGCAGCACCAGCACGGAATGGATGGCCTCGGCGACGTCGGCCGGGTCTTGCAGGCTGTCGGCGTCGAGGTCGGGGAAACGGTCGAGCAGGAAGGGAGTGCGCATGCCGCCGGCGATCACGGCGGTGACGCGGATGTTTTCCGGCCGCAGTTCGGCGTGCAGGGCGTGCGACAGGCCCAGCAGGCCCCATTTGCTTGCGTGGTAGGCGCTGGCGTTGGGTCAGGCGCGCTTGGCGGCGGTGGAGGCGATGTTGACGATGTGGCCGCCGCCGTGGCGGCGCATGGCCTCGGCCGCGTACTTGGAGAGCAGGAAGGGCGCCGTCAGGTTGGTGCCCACCACGCGCAGCCAGTCCTGGTCCGCGAGTTCGGCGATCGGCAGGGTGACGTCGGTGCCGGCATTGTTGACAAGGATGTCGAGGCGGCCCAGCACGTCGACGGCATGCTCCACCACGCGCGGCGCCACCGTGGGGTCGGCGATGTCGACGCCCAGGGCGTGCGCCTGCACGCCCAGTTCGCGCAGCTGCGCCATGTTGTCGGCCAGGCGCGCGGCCTGCCGGTCGACGCCGAAGATGCTGGCGCCGGAGGCGGCCAGCCGGCGTGCGAGGGCGGCGCCCAGGCCGCTGGCGGCGCCGGT
>NZ_DKJX01000122.1:0-22538 GCF_002454935.1 Massilia sp. UBA6681 | reverse complement strand
GGCGCCGGCCACGAGCGCGGCGCCGACGGCCAGCCAGTGGCGCGGCGTCCATTCGGTGCGGGCCGGCAGGGAGGGCGGCAACAGCGGCGCGGCGCGTCCGGGGCGGACGGCGTCGAGATGGACCACCTTGGCCCCGCCCGGGGCCCGGGCGCGCCCCTGGTGGTGTCCGCCGTGGCCGTTCGAGACGCTGAAGATGTGGGAGCGGCCGGCGGAGCGTTCGCCGCTTTCGCGGCGATGCTGGGCGATGCGGGCGGCCAGCACCGGATCGGCGCGCATGGCCCGCTCGACCGCCGCGCGCGCCGGCTCGGCCAGCTCACCGTTGATGTACGCAATCAGGAGGTCGTCCGAGAATTTCATGCCAGCACATAAACCACGAAAATTAGCTACGAAGTAATGAGACCGTGCTCGTCCAGGACGTCGTGCAGCAGCTCCAGGCGGATCACGGGGTTGTCGAGCATGAGCATGTGGTGCTTCTGCTGGTTGGGCAGCGGCAGCAGTTCGCACCACCGGTTCGCCACCCAGCCGCAATCGTCGAGGCGGAACGGCGGCTGCACCGGCCAGCGGTGGCGCGGTACGTCGTGCAGCGAGGACAGCACGCGGTCGAGCGCGTCGGACGCGCCCTGCAGTTCGGACGGCACCTTGACGTCGTGGTCGTCCTCGACCAGCTCGGCCTCGGCCATCCATAGCCCGTTCAGGCGCTGTTCGGCGGTCACCACCGTGAAGCGCGAGCCGCCGCGGCAGAGTACCTGCAGCAGCCCGGGCGAGGTGGTGGTGGTTTCGGTGACGGAAGCGATGGTGCCGGCGGCGGCGAAGCGCTCCGGCTCGCCATCGGGCTGGCGCACCTCGTGTCCATGCGTGAGCAAGACCACGCCGAAGGGTGCGTCTTCGGTGAGGCAGCGGCTGATCATGTCGAGGTAGCGAACCTCGAACACCTGCAGCGGCAGCACCCCGTCCGGAAACAGCACCGTACTGAGCGGGAACAAGGGCATGGAAATCGTGGACATGATGTCCATGATGACAGAATCGCAGGCAAAACGGGAGCACGATTGGGCGCGCGCAGGGCTCCCGCAGGGCTCTTTTAATCAGGCCCCTGCAGCGGCATGCTGCGGATCGCGTGCCCGAAGTTGGCCAGCCGCCAGCGCAGCCTGTCCATGCCCGGATCCGGCATCGGCACCACCCGCACCCGCAGCACCCCGCCCGGCAGCGCCGGACAGGGGATGTCCTGCTCGCCCGCCTCCTCCACCGGGAGCCTGAACTCGCCGCCCGGCGCCAGCTGCACCGGGCCGAACACCAGCGGCGCCCCGGTGCCGTTCCTCAGCAACAGCACGTCCTGCACGCCCAGGGTCAGGCGCAACGCCGAAGGCGCCTGCTGGTCGCGCCGCACTTCCAGCGCCAGCTCGTGGCTGTCGCCGCGCAAGGGCCACAGCATTCCCCACAGCAGCACCAGCAATGCGCCGGCCACGAGGGCGGCGAGCGGCCAGTGGCGGCGCAGCAGCTCGGACGGCTCAGGCAGCCGCATGCCGGAAGGGTAAAGCGCGGGGGCTCACACGTTTAGAAAGTTGCATCACGTCACTATAGGAGATAATACGATATATTGTCAGACGCGCCCGGTGGCGTGCGCTCCAACACAGCAAGGGTGCGTATCCTACCTGCTTCCGCGCGTTTCCGATCAACCTGCCCCACGGCGCCCTTCGCGCGTACGACCACATGCCGCAGTCCCAGCCAGCCACCCAGCCCAGCCGCATTCCCCTGCCCGGTTCCGGACAGATGCCGCTGCTGCTGGCCATGCTGGTGCTGCTGGTGACTCTCCTGGTCACGTTCAGCGCCTGGAGCAGCGCCAAGCGCGCCGCCGAAGCGCAGTTGCTCGAGACCTTCGACTACCGCACCCGCGACATGGCCTACAGCATCAGCCGCCGCATGGCGGTGTACGAACAGGTGCTGCGCGGCGCGCGCGGCTTCCTGCGCGGCTCGGTCGAGCTCGATCGGCATGACTGGGCGGAGTACTACGGGCTGTTGCGCCTGGACCAGTCCTTCCCCGGCATGGAAGCGCTCGGCATCGCCACCATCATCCCGCGCCCGCAGCTGGCGGCGCACGAGGCGGCCATGCGGCGCCAGGGCCATCCCGGCTATGCGGTGCACCCGGACACGCCGCGCGAAGTCTATACCGCGATCACCCACATCGAGCCCTTCGGCGGACGCAACCTGCGCGCCTTCGGCTTCGACATGTTCAGCGAACCGGTACGCCGCGCCGCCATGGAGCGCGCGCGCGACACCGGCCAGGCGGCGCTGAGCGGCAAGGTGGTGCTGGTCCAGGAAGGCGTGGGGCACGGGAAGCCGGGCAGCCAGCAGGCCGGGGCCCTGATGTACCTGCCGGTGTACCGCGACGGCGAGCTGGCCGGCACCGTCGACCAGCGCCGCCGGGCCATCGTCGGCTGGGTCTACGCCCCTTTCCGCATGGACGACCTGATGCGGGGACTCGGCGGCGCCCACTCGACCGACCTCGAGGTCGAGATCCACGACGGCGATCCGGCCGGCGCCGCCAGCCTGCTGTACCGTTCGCCGAACGCGTCCAGCCACCCGGCGCGCCTGCGCGCCAGCGCCCAGATCGTCCCGGGCGGGCGTACCTGGACCATCAGCATGCGCTCCAGCGCCGCCCTCGAAGAGAGCCTCGACAGCACGCGCCCGCAGCTGGTGGCGATCACCGGCATCGGCCTGAGCTTCCTGATCAGCCTGGTAGTCTGGCTGCTGGCCAGCGAACGGCGCCGCGCGCTGCAGCTGGCGCACGGCATGACGCTGGAGCTGCGCCAGTCGCACGACCGCATCGCCAGCGAGCAAAAACGCATCCAGGTCATCCTCGAGAACGCGCCCGACGCCTTCGTGGCCGTCGATGCCCGGGGCCGCATCACCGACTGGAACGCCCAGGCCAGCCGCCTGTTCGGCTTGAGCGCCGGCCAAGCCATCGGCCGCCCGGTGGACGAACTGCTGCCGGAGGAAAGCCGCGCGTCCTTCCGCAAAGGCTTCGAGGCCTTCGCGCGGGGCGGGCAGTGCGCGATGCAGGGTGCGCCGACCGAACTGCAGGTAGCCGGGCGCGACGGGCGCCCCATCGCGACCGAAGTGACGGTGGCGGTGATGCCGACCGACGAAGGCTTCGGCGCCACCGCCTTCGTGCGCGACATCACGCAGCGCAAGGAAGCGGAAGCGCGCGAGCAGCAGCGCCAGCAGGGCCTGGACGAGGCGCGCCAGCTGCTCGCCAGGGCCCAGAAACTGGAAGCGGTGGGCAAGCTCACCGGCGGCGTGGCGCACGACTTCAACAACATCCTGCACATCATCAGCGCCAACGTGCAGCTGATCCTGCGCGCCGACTCCAGCCATCGCAAGCGCCTGCTCAGCATTCTCGACGCGGTCGAGCGCGGCGCCAAGCTGGCCGGCCAGCTGCTCGCCTTCGCGCGGCGCCAGCCACTGCACCCGCTCGAGGTGCACGTGGACAATCTGCTGGAGCGCATGGACAGCCTGGTGCTGCGCGCGGCGGGTGACCAGATCGTCCTGGAAAAACGCATCCCGCCCGATCTCTGGCCGGTGCTGGTGGACCCGAACCAGCTCGAGAACGTGCTGCTCAACCTGGTGATCAACGCGCGCGACGCGATGGAAGGCAACGGGCGCATCGTGCTGGCGCTGAACAACGCGCACGTGGAGGGCGACGCCGTGCTGGCGCCGGGCGACTACGTCACGGTGGCGGTCGCCGACAGCGGGCACGGCATGCCGCAGGACGTGATGGAGCACGCCTTCGAACCCTTCTTCACCACCAAGCCCGAGGGCAAGGGCACCGGCCTGGGCCTGTCGATGGCGCACGGCTTCGCGCGCCAGAGCGGCGGCGACATCCGCCTGGCGAGCGAGCCGGGCAAAGGGACGACGGTGACGGTCTATCTGCCGCGGCATACGGCTGGCGCACCCGTGGCGATGGCCTAGGGCGAATCGTGCGCGACTAGTCGCATGCTACATTGGGCCTGCCTGAACCCGAGCCAGGAGCCCAGCGTGTCTTTTTCCGACAATGCCTCCCTCCACGTTCCCGTCGAGCAGGGTGTGCCGCACACCAGGGTCTTCGACAGCACGCTCAAGCTGCTCTCCGAAGGCTATCCGTTCCTCCAAACTTAAGCAAAGCTAGCCCTTGTTATTCAAAGCTGCCATGCTGTTGGATTCCTGCTTCGCCGGGGACGGTTTCGTCCCGCGCTGGCGCGCCGGACCAGTGCCGTCCCCTCCACAGGCAGAGACGGTGGAACTCACCGCCACACTTTTCAAATTGATGGCCGCATTCACGTCGCGGTCGTGCTGCGTGCCACAGCCTGCACAGCTCCATCGCCGCGTTCCCAAGGCGAGCGCTTCCAGCAGGCGCCCACAGCACGAGCACAGCTTGCTGCTCGGGTACCAGCGGTCCGCGACCACCACCTGGCCACCGCGCCAGTCGGCCTTGTATTCCAGCTGGCGGCGCAGTTCGGAAAATCCCATGTCGGCCACCGCGCGCGCCAGATGCCGGTTGGCCAGCATGCCCTTCACGTTCAGGTCCTCGATCCCGATGGTATGGAAGCGGCGCGTGATGCTTGTGGTGAGCTTGTGCAGGAAATCGGCGCGGACGTTCGCGATCCGGGCGTGCAAGCTGGCCAGCCTGTCCTTGGCCTTGCGCCGGTTGCTCGCCCCCTTGACTTTGCGCGACAGCGCCCGCGACAGGCGGCGCAGCCGTGCAAGCAGGGCGCGAAGCGCCTTCGGGCCGGGCCACTTCTCGCCTGTTGATAGCGTCGCCAGCGTCGATATTCCCAGGTCGACCCCGACCGCGCCTTGGTTCTCGGCAGTTGGCAAGGGTTGATCCTCAAGGGTGTCGACGGTGAGGCTGGCGTACCAGTGGCCGGCGCGGCGCGCGATGGAGGCCGAAACGATGCGCCCCGTGAAGCGCAGGGCTTCGCGCATGCTGACCCAACCCAGCTTCGGGATGCGGATGCGTTGGCCCTCCACGGCGAACTGGTCGTTCGATAAGGTAAAGCGGTCGTCGCGGCCCTTGCGGCGAAACCGCGGGTAGCGGGCCCGTTTCGAAAAAAAATTCTCGAAGGCCTGGCCGAGCTGGATGATCGCCATCTGCGGCGCGTTCTTGGTCACCTCGAGCATCCAGGGAAACTGGTCGCGTTTGACGGCGTTCAATTGCCGCCGCAGCGACAACTGCGAGGGGGCCGGGAGCGCCGGGTTGTTCTGGCGCGCCAGGGATTGCTTCTGCCACTCGGCCAGCGCCCAGTTGTAGGCGAAGCGGGCGGTGCCGGCTGCGCGCGCCAGATAGGTCGCCTGTGCGTTATTCGGGGCGAGCCGGATCCGATGCGCCGCTAGCACTGTGCCTCCTGTACGACCTTGCGCACGCCGTCGATCAGCTTGCGGTTCTTGTGGCTTCGGCTTCCGTACAGCCGGGCGGAGAACACAGTGACGATCTCGAGCACGTCGAGGGCCAGCTCCTCCTCGAAGCTGCTTTCCTCGCCCTGGTTGATGATGACCACCTCGATCTGCTTTGCCTCGCATAGGGCGAACACCAGCTCTGCGCCGAAGCGCAGCAGGCGATCCTTGTGCGTGAGCACGATGCGGCCGACGCCACCTGCGAGAATGGCGTCGAGCAGTTTTTTCAATCCCCGCTTGTGGTAGTTCATGCCCGAGCCGAGGTCTGCCACCACCTCGAAGATCCAGCCCTGGCTGGCACAGTACAGCTCAAGCACCTGTTTCTGGCGTTCGAGGTCGCCCTTCTGGTCGTGGCTCGAGACACGCGCATACGCCAGGGTGGCGCGCGGCCCCGATGCGCCGTGCAGTTGTTCCGGGAGCAGCGCGGCGAGGTCGTAGCGGCGCTGCCCGCTTGCGGTTCTGTTCGGGACCAGCCTCCCCGACGCTTCCCAGCGGCGCAAGGTGGTTGCCGAAACGCCTAGGGCCTTTGCCGCTGCGCTGATGGGTACGAGCTTACTCATGATGAGTAAGACTGGTGATGAATGAGAAGGTTCCAGATGCACAGTAAAACCCTTCTTTCAGCGCCGCTGCGCCGAGCTAGACACCGACGCCTTTGCCACGCGCCTGATGGGCCGGCGCGCGATCTGCGTGAGCGGCCACGAGGGCGCGCGCATGTTCTGGCAGCCGGGCCGCTTCACGCGGCGCGGCGCCATCCCGCCGACCACCCTGCTGCTGCAGGACGCCGGCAGCGCCGAAACGCTCGACGGCGAGGACCACCGCCACCGCAAGGCGATGATGATGTCGCTGCAGACCCCAGGCGACCGCGCGCGCATGCTGACGATCGCGCAGGAAGAATGGCGCGCCCGGGTCGGCGGCTGGCCCGCGCGGCGCCGCGTGCGCCTGTTCGACGAGACCGAAAGCGTGCTGTGCGCCGCGGCCTGCCGCTGGGCCGGCATCCCCGGCTCGCACGTCGACCATGCGCGCCTGACCCGGGAATTTTCCGCCATGATCGACGGCGCCGGCACCGTGTTCCGGCGCACCACCCAGGGCCTGCTGCTGCGCAGCCGCACCGAGCATTGGGCCAGGGGCCTGGTCGGGGCGGTGCGCGCCGGCCAGCTGGCGCCGGAGCCGGGCAGCCCGCTAGCCGTGATCGCCCGCCACCGCGACCGCGACGAACAGGCGCTGCCGGTCGACGTCGCCGCCAATGAACTGATCAACGTGCTGCGCCCGGTGGTCGCGGTGGCGCGCTACATCGTGTTCGGCGCCCTGGCGCTGCACGACTACCCCGAATGGCGCGCGCGCGTCGCCACCGGCGACGACGCCACGCTCACCGCGTTTGCCCAGGAAGTACGGCGCTTCTATCCCTTCTTCCCGGCGGTCGGCGGGCGGGTGCTCGATGCGTTCGACTGGCGCGGCCTGCACTTCGCGGAAGGCACCTGGGTGCTGTTCGACATGCACGGCACCAACCACGACCCGCGGCTGTGGCCGGAACCGGAGCGCTTCAAGCCGGAGCGTTTCATGGGCTGGCAGGGCGACGGCTTCGACCTGGTCGCGCAGGGCGGGGGCGACTACCTGACCGGGCACCGCTGTCCCGGCGAAGCGATGACGGTGGACATGGTGAAGGCCGCGCTGCACCTGCTCGCCTCGGAAGTGGTGTACACGGTGCCGCGCCAGGACCTGAGCATCAGCCTGTCGCGCATGCCGACCATGCCGGCGAGCGGCTTCCAGATCGAGGTGGCGGCGCCGGTGCGCTGAGTGGGTTCAGGCCTGGCTGCGCAGCGCCGGCGCGACCCGCTGCGCACCGTCATGCGCGCCATTGGCGCCCATGACCCGGTTGCGCCCCTGCGACTTGGCCTCGTACATGGCCAGGTCGGCGGCCCGCAGCAGTTTCTCGGCATCCATGCCGTCGTCCGGGAACAGCGCAATGCCCAGGCTGCCCGAGATGCGGTGCACCAGCTCGCCGTCGTCGAAAGGCTGGTTCAGCTGGAGCAGGATGTTTTCCGCCACCTTGCGCGCGTCAGGCAGTGCCTCGCAGCGCGGCAGCAGCAGCACGAATTCGTCGCCGCCGACGCGCGCCAGCGTATCGGCTTCGCGCAGGCCCGCGCGCAGGCGGCGCGCCACCAGCTGCAGCAGGCGGTCGCCGGCCGCGTGGCCGTGGGTGTCGTTGACCGGCTTGAACTCGTCGAGGTCGAAGTAGATCAGCGCCACCTTGTGCCCGTCGCGGCTGGCGGCGCGGATCGCCTGGCGCAGGCGGTCGCCCAGCAGCACGCGGTTCGGCAGGCCGGTCAGCGCATCCTCGTGCGCCATGCGGCGCATGCGCGCCTCTTCGAGCTTGCGCGCGTCGATGTTGGAGAAGGTACCGACCATGCGCATCGGATTACCCAGCTCGTCGCGTTCGCTGATGGTGCCGCGCGCATCGATCCAGCTCCAGTCGCCGCTCTGCTTGCGCACCCGGAACTCGGCCGCGAAGTCCGGGCTGCGCCCGGCCAGGTGGCTGCGCAGCTGGGTGCGCAGCTGCGGCAGGTCTTCATGGTGGACGATGGCGTCGAGCGCACTGCCGTACCACGAGATCACCGCGCGTTCGGTATCGAGGATCATCTGGGCGCGCGCCGACAGCGTGGCCAGGCCGGTGACGACGTCGCAGTCCCACACGCCGTCGCCGGTGGCGGTGAGCGCCAGCTTCCAGCGCGCCTCGGCGGCGGCCAGCGCCTTGAGGGCGCGGCGGCGCCGTTCGGCGGCGCCGAGCGCCGCCCAGCCCAGCAGGGTGAGCACGAAGGACACCACGGCGCCGACCCAGCTCAAGGCATTGCGCTGCTGGGCGAAGCGCGCCTCGGCGTCCTGCACCGCTTCGCCGACCGTCACCACCATGCCGTAGTCGGGCAGCTTGTGCCAGGCATAGAAGCGGTCGACCCCGTCGAGCTGGCTGAGGCGGCGGAAGGTCCCCGTGACCGGGCTGTGGCCGGCATACGGGTTATTCGTCAGGAAGCGGCCCATGCCGTGGCTGGCGCTGCCGCGGGTGCTGCGCGCGATGACGGCGCCATCGATACGGATCAGCGACACGGCGGCATGGGGACCCAGGTCGATGTCCTCGTAAAAGCGCACGAAATAGTCGGGCGAGACGGCGGCGATGATCACGCCCTGCAGGCGCCCTTGCGCGTCGCGCAGCGAACGGCTGAACTGCACGGTCCAGGCATTGGTGAGCGTGCAGATCACCGGCCGGCTGACGTCGATGCGGTCGTCGCGGATCCCGAGGTGGGCCTGGTAGCCGGGCGCGCTGCTCAGGTCCAGCCCGGTCTGCCCGGGAACGGCATTGGTGTAGGCGATCCGGCCCTTCGCGTCGAGCACGGTAATGAACATCGGCACCCGGTTGCGCAGGTAGCGCGTATTCTCGCCCACCATTTGAGTAAAGCCGTCGCGGTCGCGCTGCCAGGTGGAGCGCAGCTGGATCAGCGACAGGTCGACGATGCCGACGGTGGCGCGCACTTCCTCGGTGAACACGCGCGCATAGTTGCGCAGGTCGCGCGTGCTGCCCGCCTTGGCGATCGAGGCGAAGCGCGCCTGCTCCACCGCCACCAGTCCCCAGACGATGGGCAGCATGAGGGCCAGGTAGATGGCGAGGTCGCGCAGCACCCGCGGACGAAACAGGTTCGCCAGGCGTGAGCGCCACGAGGGCTTGGAGGTAGAGGAAGACGTAGGCATGACGACGAGCTTGCGGCAACCGGTATCTGGCATGAAGAGGCGAAGCCGGGCGTCTTGCTCGCGCCCGCAAAACTCCTGGATCGCGCCCGTGGTGGTCTAACCCATTATACATACAGTTTCCTGTTGGAACTTACTGTTGATGTAAAATTTGACGATTCCAGCGATTTTTCGCCATGATGAAAGAATATTTCATACTGAACGGTAAGATGAAATACTATTTCATCAATAAACGACCGCGCGGTCTGTCATGACGCATGCTAGAGTGACATCATGAAACCGATCTACAACGCGGCGGGCGTGCTGGCGCTACTGCTGGGCATTCTGGGCCTGTTCCTGCCCCTGCTGCCGACCACGCCCTTCCTGCTGCTGGCCTCCTGGTGCTTCGCGCGCGGCTCGGAGCGCCTGCACCGCTGGCTGCTGTCGCACCGCGTGTTCGGCGAATACCTGCGCAATTTCGAAGCCGGCCGCGGCATCCCGCTGAAGGCCAAGCTCCTCGCCACGGTCATGCTGTGGGGCTCGCTGCTGCTGGCGATGCGCCGCTTCGATGATCCGGCCATCCCCGCCCTGCTGGCGCTGATGGGCGCCGGCGTCAGCATCTACCTCTGGCGCTTCCTGCCGACCCTGCGCCTCGACCCCGCAAAGCGCTAGCCGCGCATTTTTACGCACCTCGCCGCACCTCGCCCGAATTTGTACTATCATTAGTTACATGAGACGCGACAGCAAACTATCCTCGGTGCTCCACGTGCTGCTACACCTGGCCCACAGCGACCATCCGATGACCTCGGAAGAAATGGCCCGCTTCCTCGACACCAACCCGGTGCTGGTGCGGCGCGTGCTGGCCGGCCTGCGCGAGCGCGGCTACATCAGCTCGAACCGCGGCCACGGCGGCGGCTGGAGCATCACCTGCGACCTGGCCACCGTGACGCTGCGCGACATCTACGAAGCCGTCGGCGCCCCCTCCTTCTTCGCGATGGGCAACCGCAGCGAAAAGACCGCCTGCCTGGTCGAGCAAAGCGTCAACGCCGCCCTGGGCAATGCCTTTGACGAAGCCGAAGCCCTGCTGCTGCGCCAGCTCGGCGACGTCACCCTGGCCGACCTGTCGCAGGACTTCAACCGCCGCTTCGACGAGTTCAAGCGCACCCATCCCCACGATATGAGGTTTCACCATGAACATGACCCGGTTTGATGCGATCGTCATCGGCGGCAGCTACGCCGGCCTGTCCGCCGCCCTGCAACTGGCCAGGGCGCGGCGCCGGATATTGGTGGTCGACGTCGGCCAGCGCCGCAACCGCTTCGCCGGCGAGTCGCACGGCTTTCTCACCCGCGACGGCCACCTGGCCGCCGACATCGCCGGGGCCGGCCGCGCCGAGGTGGCCGCCTACGACACCGTGGAGTGGATCGACGGCAGCGCCGTCGATGCGCGCCAGGATGGCGAGGGCTTCACGGTCGACCTCGACGGCAGTGGGCAGGTGCACGGCCGCCGCCTGGTGCTGGCCACCGGCGTGCGCGACGAGCTGCCGCCCATCGAGGGCCTGGCCGAGCGCTGGGGCCGCAGCGTGTTCCACTGCCCCTACTGCCACGGCTACGAACTGCAGCAGGGCGCGATCGGCATCCTCGCCAACGACGAACTGGCCTTCCACCAGGCGATGCTGCTGCCCGACTGGGGCAAGGTGACGCTGTTCACCAACGGCCGCTACGCGCCCGACGCCGAGCAGCGCGCCGCCATGGAAAAACGCGGCGTGCTCGCCATCGATGACACGCCGGTCCTGCGCATCGAGGACAGCGCCACCGTCGTGCTGGCCGACGGCCGCCGCATCCCGCATGCAGGCCTGTTCACCTATGGCCGTCTGCACATGGCGAGCCCGATCGCCGCGCTGCTCGGCTGCGAATTCGACGAAGGCCCGCTCGGCCCCTTCATCCGCACCGACATGACCAAGCAGACCACCGTGCCGGGCGTGTTCGCCGGCGGCGACGCCACGCGTCCGGCCGGCAACGTGGCCATGGCCGTGGCGGACGGTGCGATGGCCGGCCTGGGGGCGCACCGCTCGCTGGTGTTCGGCTGATCAGGAACAGCTGCGCCTGAGCCGCCCCTGGTTGTCGGCCGGATAGCTCAGCAGGATGGTATCGGTGCGCTGGCCGGGCATCCAGGCCATCTCCACGTCGCCCGATCGCGAAGCGAACAGGTGCGGACCGACCTCCTCCAGCTGGACCCGGCGCCGCTTGTCGAACTCGGCGATGAGCCGTTCGTCGAGGTGGATCAGGTCCAGCCGGTGGCCGTTCGAAAGCGCGTAGCTGCCGACGACCTCGTCAGCCAGCTGGGTGCCGGTGGAAATGCGTCCATCGGGCGCGCCCATGGCCTCGCGCTGGGCGGTGATGTTGACCTTGCCCTGCGGGCCGCACTGGACAGCAGACGCAAGCGGCGCGGCCAGCAGCAAGGCGGCCGCGACAAGCGGATAGAAGCTGCGCATGACTTCTCCTGGTGATTGTTCAAGTGGCAGCCGCGCCATGGCGGCCGTCCTGAAGGTCAGACAGCGAAAGCCATGCGGGCGGTCCATCGCAGTATGGGAAGGCATTGAGCGCGATCAAACACATGGCGGATTGCCGGCGATCGCGCATAATGGAAGCCTCATCAGTCACGGCGCAAGGTATGGAAATCCAGTTCCTCGGCACCTCCTCCGGCGTACCGACCAGGTCGCGCAACATGACGGCGATCGCGATCCGCACGCGCGGCGCCAGGCACTGGTCGCTGGTCGATTGCGCGGAAGGCACGCAGCACCGGCTGCTGCGCACGAATTTGTCGCCGATGAGCCTGCGCGCGATCTTCATCACCCACCTGCATGGCGACCACTGCTACGGCCTGCCCGGCCTGCTGGCCAGCGCCGGCATGCTGGGCCGCACGGAAGCATTGAGCATCGTCGGCCCGCCGCCGCTGCGCGGCATGATCGAATGCATCATGGAGGCGTCACAGCTGACCCTGCCCTACCCCATCGACTGGGTGGCGATCGACGCGCTGGCGCACAGCGACATCCTGCCGGACCTGCGGGTGCGCGCCACCAGGCTGTCGCACCGGATCGATTGCTGGGCCTACAGCTTCACCGAGGCGGCGGTGGAGCGCAAACTCGACATCGACAAGCTGAAAGCCGGGGGCGTTCCCGCCGGGCCGGCCTGGGGCGAAATCCAGCAGGGGCGCAACGTGGTGCTGGACGATGGTCGCGCCGTGGTGGCGGAACAGTACCTGATGCCGCCGCGCAGGTCGCGCAAGGTGATCATCGCGGGCGACAACGACACGCCCGAATTATTGGCACAGGAAGCGGCGAACGCGGACCTGCTGGTGCACGAGGCGACCTATACGGAAGCGATCCTGCACAAGGTAGGGCCGGAACCGCAGCACAGCTCGGCCGCGATGGTGGCACGCGTGGCGCAGGGGGCGCAGGTGCCGAACCTGATCCTGACCCACTTCAGCCCGCGCTACCTGGACCCCAAGCAGGCCAATGGGAAGGTCTTGACGCTGGACGACATCGAACGCGAGGCGCGCGCGCATTACACGGGCAACCTGGCGCTGGCGCGCGACTACGCGATCTACGAGCTCAGGAAGGATGGCAGCTTGCATCTGCTGCCGTAGAATCGACCCATGCCCAAGAAAACCCCCATCTTCCCCGGACCCAATACATCGCGTGGCGCCGTGCTCGCCGTGCTGCTGTCGAACGAAGACCAGTTAGGCGCCGAACCGCTGCGCGGCCGCATCACCCTGGCCGCCATCGTTCGTGCCCTCAAACGCAAGTATCACTGGCCGATCGAGACCGAAAGTTTCCCGTCCAATAGCGCGGACGGGCGGGCGACCTGGGCGACGGTGTACAGCCTGCCGCCCGAGGTGATCACGCGGGCGCTGAACGCCGGCGGGCGCGACTGGTTGAAGAGCCGGAAGGCCAGCGCGGTTTAAGAGCTGTTAGTGGATGAGCTCCAGCTGCGCAAACGCGTCCACCGCAACATCCACGAAGGCCCGCACCCGCGCCGGCATGTGCCGCGCGCTCGGGAACACCAGGTGCACGGGCAGCGCCTCGCCTTCGTAAGCGCCCAGCACCGGCACCAGGGTCCCGGCCCGCAGGTCGGGCGCCGCCTGGTAACTCAGGGCGCGCGCGATGCCGAAGCCCTCGCGCGCCGCATGCAGCACGCCCTCCACGTCGTTCACCTGCAGGCGCGGCGTGAAGCGCACCACGTACTCGCGCCCTTCCGCCCCGTAGCGCCATTCCGGCAGCCCGCGCACCGCAGTGCCCAGGATCAGCTGGTGCCGGCTTAACTCCTCGGGCGTGGCGGGTTCGCCGTGCTGGCGCAGATACCCCGGGCTGGCCACCGTCATGCGCCGCACCGTGCCCACCTGGCGCGCCACCAGGCCCGAGCTGTCGAGCGGACCGATGCGCAGCGCCAGGTCGATGCCGCTGTCGATCAGATCCATGTTGCGGTCGTTGAGGATGAGTTCGACCTGGATGTCTGGATAGCGCATCAGGAATGCCGTCACCACGGGCGCCATGTGGCGGCGCCCGAAAACCGTCGGCGCCGTCACCCGCAGCAGGCCGCGCGGGGTGGCCTGCTGGTGCTCGCTGATCGCCGTGTCGTAGTCGGCCAGCAGGCGGCGCGCGCCCTCGGCCAGGCGCTGCCCCTCGCCTGTGGCGGTCAAGCGGCGCGTGCTGCGTTCGAACAGGCGCGCGCCGACGCGCTCTTCCAGCGCAGCCAGCTGCCGCGTCACCGCCGAGGGCGAGCGATGCAGCTTGTGCGCAGCGGCTGCCATGCTGCCTGCCTCTAAGATGGCCAGGAAGACCTGCAGTTCATCCAGACGGTCCATGCTTATTGCGATATGTGAAAGAGTGAATTGCGATTATGCCCCATTCCGCAATGCTCGCCACCTGACTAGGATGAAGACTCCATCAACGATTCCCGTCACTGACATGTCTCCTTCCTCCCTCACCGTCTACGGCACGGCGCTGTCCGGCCACACCCACCGTGTGCAACTGTTCCTGCACCTGCTGAAGCTGCCCTACCGCCTCGTTGAAACGCCAGCCTCGGTGCGCGAGAGCGCCGAGTTCCTGCGTATGAGTCCGCTCGGCCAGATTCCCGTGCTGCAGGACGGCGAGTTCGTGCTGGCGGACAGCAATGCCATCCTCGTCTACCTGGCCAAGCGCTACGCACCCGGCAGCGGCTGGCTGCCGGACGATCCGGTCGAGGCGGCGCACGTGCAGCGCTGGCTGTCGCTGGCGGCCGGAGAGATCGCCTTCGGCCCGGCAAAGGCGCGCGTCGGCGCTCGCTGGGGCGACACTGGCATGCCGCTCGATCTCATGCACAAGCTGGCGGACAAAGTGCTGCGCTTCATGGAAGCCAGCCTGGCGCAGCAGGACTTCCTGGCCCTGCCTGCACCGACGCTGGCGGACCTGGCCTGCTACGCCTACATCGCGCATGCGCCGGAAGGCGGCATTTCGCTGGCGCCCTACCCGCAGGTGCGCAACTGGATCGCGCGCGTCCAGGCCCTGCCGAATTTCGTGCCGATGCCGGAGTGAAGCCATGATCGATCACCGCATTCCCGAGCCTTTCCACGAAGGCGAGCTGCGCGCCCAGCAACTGGCCGGCGGCGGCCCGGCCGGCGCGCCGATCCGCAGCCAGATGCCGGACCAGCACCGCCAGTTCTTTTCCCTGCTGCCTTTCGTGTACGTGGCTGTGGCGGATGCGCAAGGGTGGCCACTCGCGACGCTGCTGCATGGCGATCCGGGCTTTGCGTCCTCGCCGGCGCCCGGCCAGCTGCGGATCGCCGCCCTGCCCGACCCGGGCGACCCGGCGGCCCCGCATTTTCGGCGGGGTGCGGAGATCGGCATCCTTGGCATCGACCTGGGGACCCGGCGGCGTAACCGGGAAAATGGCGTGATTGCGCAGGTGGATGGCGAAGGCGTTCTGGTGGATGTGCACCAGTCGTTCGGCAACTGCCCCAAGTATATTCACTTGCGTCAGCTTGTTCCCGTAGCGCGGGAGCGTGGCGGCATCGAGGCTTTCGGGGGCGAACTACTACCGGACGCGGTGCGCCTGATTGCGGAGTGCGAAACGATGTTTGTCGCCAGCGCCAGTGGCGGCACGGCACAGGTCGGAGCGCGCGGCCTCGACATCTCGCACCGCGGCGGCGAGGCCGGCTTCCTTCGATTAGCGGGCAATGTGCTTACGGTGCCCGACTATCCGGGCAACCGGTATTTCAATACCTTGGGGAACCTGCTGCTGGAGCCGCGTGCCGCGCTTGTGATGGTGGATTTTGCGAGCGGTGACATCCTGCAGCTGCAAGGCCGCGCCGAGATTGCGTGGCAGAACGGCGCATTATCGGATGCGCGGGCGGAGCGGATCTGGACGTTCAGCATCGCGCGCGGATGGCTACGGCGGGCGGCGTTTCCGCTTGTTGAGCACCACAACATTCGACAGTGATGCTAATCGAATTGGCTTGCGTATGGAGTGCTGCACAACAGTCGTAGATTTCTCTGGAGGCGATCGATATCCGAAAAGGCTGAATTCAACTCTTCCCCAGGCTGGCACGACCGTACAACCCCTTACTGCAGTATTGCCGACCCAAGCTTCGGAATTACAACCGCGGCACATGCCAAAAAACTAGAAACTTGAAGCGTGTCAACGTCACGCTGTCTCCGAGTTTTACCATCGATCATTGTCCGCACCGCACGGCCGCTCACTGCCCAGCCAACCGGGATAGCGCCAACACTCCAGACAGGAAGCTTCTAATGGACCTGAAGGATTTAATACAGGCATTCGCCGGCTTATCTGAAGCGAAGCGCCCTATCCGCTTGCGGCTATCGCAAGAGAAGCAGGTGCTGGACGATGTCTTGCTGGTCAAACGCGTTACGGGAAATGAAACGCTATGCGGCGGACTGGAATACCGGCTTCTATGCGTATCGACACGTTCTGATTTGCCTTTGAAGGAATTCATCGCACTGCCGGTTGAGCTCCAGTTCGTGACGGATCGCGGGGATGTGCGCGCCGTGTGCGGAATAGTCGCGCAAGCGGCTGCCGGCCAAAGTGATGGCGGTCTGGCGACCTATGAGTTGGTCGTGCGCGATGCGTTAGCTCTGATGGAGTATCGCACCAACACCCGCATTTTCCGCAATCAGAATGAACTGGATATTACTGAAGTCATTCTGCGTGAGTGGCGCCAGAACAATTCGGTGCTGGCCAAAGTCTTTGACGTGGACTGGTCGCAAGTAAAGGGGACCTATCCCACTCGAGAATTCACGATGCAGCACAACGAGTCCGACGCCGCCTTTCTGCGAAGGTTATGGAAACGGCGTGGCATCGCGTGGTTCATGCGGCCGGGTCAAGCTAGCCAGTCGCAAAGTCAGAACATCCCCGCCCACGCCCTGGTGCTTTTCGACGACGCATACGCTCTACCGCAAAATGCCGCGGGCGCCGTGCGGTATCACCGTGATGGGAGCACCGAGGATGCGGACACCGTTACCGCATGGAGTCCGGTGCGCACACTCAAACCGGGCAATGTCGCCCGCCAAAGCTGGGATTACAAGCAGGCCCGCCCGATGACCAGTAACGCGCCCTCCCGTATAGATCAGGGAACGATGGGCAATCAGTTCGCGATCAGCCTCGATGATTACTTGACCGATGTACCGCATGCCGGGAAGGATCACGACGATTACCGGCAACTCGGCGAAATGCGCATGAAGCGCCATGAGTACGAATCCAAGTGTTTTTATGGCGAAGGCAGTGTGCGCGCCTTGTGTGTCGGAGAGTGGATTGCCCTGACCGGCCATCACGAAGTCGACACCCATCCGCCGAAAGAGCGAGAGTTCATCGTCACGCGCCTGGAAGTTGATGCCGAAAACAACCTGCCGAAGACCGTCGACGAGCAGGTGCGCCGCCTGTTCACCCTCAACCGCTGGGACGAGAGACCGTCCAGCAACGCTCTACAGCAAGCCAGCGAAGAGCGCGGCATGCGTTATACCAATCGCTTTTCTTGCGTGCGTCGTGGCATTCCGATTGTTCCCGCATTCGACCCTCGAGCCGATTTGCCGCGTCCCCAGCTGCAAAGCGCAATTGTGGTCGGCCCGGCCAGCGAAGAAGTGCATTGCTACGAATATGGCCGCGTCAAGGTGCGTTTTCCCAGTACCAAGCCGGAAGACCACAGCCATGCGCAAGGTGCCGGCGCCAGCGACTTGGATTCCGCTTGGGTACGTGTCGCCAGCACTTGGGCCAGCAATCACTGGGGAACAATTACCCTTCCCCGTGTGGGCGATGAGGTCATCGTCGATTTTCTAGGCGGGGACCCCGACAAGCCCATTATCGTGGCGCAGGTTTACGGCGGCACAAGCAAGCCACCTTCATTCAGCCATACTGGGGAACTACCCGGAAACAGGTACCTGGCTGGCATCAAGAGCAAGGAAGTGCAAGGTACCCGCTACAACCAGCTGCGGCTGGACGACACGCCAGGGCAGATCAATGCGCAGCTATCCTCCCAGCACGGGCATAGCGAACTGAATTTGGGCTGGCTCACTCATCCCCGCAGTGACGGCAAGGGCGAGGCGCGAGGTGAAGGGGCCGAGTTGCGCAGTGATGGCGCCGTTGCGGTACGCGGCGCACAAGGCGTACTCATCACTGCCGCCGCACGCCAGCAAGCCAGCGGCAGGCAACTCGACCGTAATGAATTGATTGGCTTGGTGGATGCGCTACAAGGCATACAGCAGTACCTGTCCGAGCTGTCGACGACGCATCATGCGGACGGCACCGACGACAAAGAACTCGGTCAACTGATCGCTCACCTGAAGCGGTGGGAAGCCGGCAGCAACACCGAAGTCGACGGTACGGACGCCGGGGGTCAGCCCGTCGTGGCACTGTCCGCGCCTGTCGGCGTGGCAGTGACGAGCCAGGACAACATTGCGATCGGCTCGCAAACGCATATCGACATGGTCAGTATCGGCAATACCCAGCTTTCCGTTGGCAAGAAATTGCTCGCCCGCGTATCGGAGAGTATCAGCCTGTTTGCGCATCGACTCGGCATAAAACTCATCGCCGCCAGCGGCAAGCTGGAAATGCAAACGCACGGTGACGACATCGAGCTCACGTCCGCCAAACGCATCGTGTTGACTGCAGCCGACGAAATCGTGCTGCAGGCGCCCAAACTGCGCTTCGTCGCGCAAGGTGCTCAAGTGGATATTGGTGGCGGCACCATCACGCAGCAAAGCAGCGGCGAGCACACCATCAAATCGTCGAAGTTCGCTCATATCAAACCGGGAGGCGGCAATCCACTTGGCGTGACTTTGCCCAAGAGCGAGCTCGCGCACGATCAGCAAACCGTTTTGCGTTGGATCGGAACAGACGAGCCCATGAAGAATCAACGCTATCGCATCACGACAGAGGACGGCCGCACGTTCGAGGGGCGCACCGATGCAACCGGGCTAACCGAGCGATTTACGAGTGCCATCCCTTTTGGACAGTACACGGTAGAAGCGCTCGACGACTGACACCGGTAATCGCAGACAAGACGATAAACGAGGCTGAAGGGCACGATGACAACCGCTGAATACCTGTTACCCGCGAAACAAAACGACGGTGCCGCTCGGAAGGCTGAAGGCTTTGCGACACCGAAGCAGGACAAGAAGCTGCAGTGCGCCAGGTTCCTCCCCAAACGGGTACTGCCGATCGTCTTTCTGCCCGGGATCATGGGATCGAACTTGCGCATGAGCACGCAGCGGCAAAGGGAGCTGCACAAAAAGGACAACATTGCATGGCGGCCAGATGTTCTCGGGCCAACGAACATAAGCAGTGCTTCCAATGACAGTCCAAGAGGCCGACAACTGAGGCTCGATCCGATGCAAACCACGGTGGACATTTATGATCCCGCCGGTCCGATGGACATCAGTGGAGATGGTCGGCATGGCAATGTGACACTCGGCGAGAACTTTCGCTCGCCATTGCTAACGGATGACCCACCAACCGCGAAAAACCCGCGTACGGCGATACAAAAGGCCCGGGCGCGAGGCTGGGGTGAGGTCTTTTTCAAAAGCTATGGAGAGCTGTTACAGCATCTCGAATCACGCCTCAACAATACATTCTCCGACGGTAAGCTGCGGCAGGAATGGCGCGATGTCGTGGGCGTCGATCCTCGTATCTGGGGAAGCGATCCCAGCTTGCAGCAATCGGCATTAACGGAAGGCGAGCTCAAGAAACTGGCTACTGGCTGCTGGTTTGCTGTGTACGCGTTCGGATACAACTGGCTGCAATCCAATGGGGACAGCGCCAGAATCATCGCAAAGCGCATCAACCAGCTGATGGACGATCTCAACCAGTCAGGCTATGAGTGCAACCAAGTGATCGTCGTAACCCACTCCATGGGCGGGCTGGTCGGCCGGGCACTAGTCCATCCGAAGTACGGAAATCTGCAGAACAAAGTGCTGGGTAACGTCCATGGTGTCATGCCCGCCATTGGCGCCCCAGCCGCCTACAGGCGCATGAGGGCCGGGTTCGAGGATTCCGGCATGATGTTTGGCCCGGAAAACAGTATTGGCGCCAAGGTAGCCGGCAATTATGGCGACGAGGTGACAGCAGTTCTGGCGAATGCACCAGGGGGATTGGAGTTATTACCGACCGCGTCCTATGGCAATCGCTGGTTGCGCGTGACGCACAATGGACGCGACTTGGAGGCATGGCCGAAGCAAGGCGATCCGTACAGTGAGATCTACAAGGTGCGAGGCAAGTGGTATTCACTGTTTCTGGAAAAATGGATCAATCCGTCTGGACTGCCTTCAAGACTAGGCGGCGGCACTTTCGAGCGGACATGCGAGTATCTCGATAAGGCCCAGGGCTTCCATCGACAGATCGATCAAACGTTTCATCCCAACAGTTATGCACATTACGGTGCCGACCAAGCGCGACGGAGCTTTGGCGAAGTCATATGGGAAATCGACAAGAGCTGCGCTGACCCGACGGGATGGCAAGATTGGCCCATCCTTGGTGACACTAAGCAAGGGCGGGTGGAACTCGTCCGATGGGATCCTCTAAGCAGCAAGGCCTTCAAAATTGTCGATTTTCAGGTACCCAACCCGATACATGCCACTATCCTTCCGCCTTCGGCGCCAGGCGACCAAACTGTTCCAGCGAAATCTGCCGACCATCAGCTGAAGAGTGGAATGTTCAAGGGCGTGTTCCGCCAAAACGGTTACGAACACCAGGCAAGTTACAAAAATCCTCGGGCGATCGCATCGACGTTGTACAGCATTATGCGCATCGCTCAGACGGCTACGTGGAAATGCTGAAAAGGACATTTATATGCGCGTATTAACACGTCTTCACATTGTTCCTCTTGCCGCCGTGCTCTTGATGCTTGTTGCCTGCGATCGCACTCCAAAAGAATGGAAGACCCCTAATATGACCGCACTTACACCCCGCCTCCAGGCCGTGTTCCAGAAAACCAAGACCGTCTGCTTTGGAAGATTCATGGTCGATTTGCCGTCCTCGGCAACCGTAGCATGGGGGGAAACTGATGTGTCACTTGGTATAAGCGTACTCCCAAACGGCGTAGATCAAGTGGAGAACCTGGCGCAAAAATTTATCGATGAACTCAAGAGCGAAAAGGCCATCAACCACGGTGACGTGCCTTTGCTGCTGTCGGTAGAACCTGTGCACCAGCCCGAAGGCAAAGTCGTTATCGGTTACGAAGATTTCCAAGCCATCAACGGGCTCAAGATCAACGGGTATTTCAGGTTGAATAATGACGGCATTGTCATTAATGCTCGCCCTTTAAGGAACGACAGAGATGGAACCGTATCGCTCATCAAGAGCATCGCCCAGCGCCTGAAGCAACGTTCTGAAAACGACATTCCAGTTGAGCCTGGCAACTGTATCGAACATGCCTTCCTTCCTGACAATGGGGCTTCAAACGAGGAACCGCCTGTAGAACTCATTCGTATCGGTTTTCGGTTGAAGGAGTTCCCTGACACGCACCTCTCGATTTTTGTTGGACCGTCAAATCCCCATTACGAAGAGAGCCACTCGTTGGAGTGGCGGCTCACTCAGCTCGAGAAGAACCAAAAAGCCCAGGATCCCAACAATCCGCTGATAAAAACCAAAGATTTGCGCAGAGGGGCGCGGCAGATCCACGACTGGCTGAACGGCTTTGAAGCCCTGTCGCGTACTCCAGAACAGGCGGAGATACACTCGATTCATGATTTCGCCATGGATTTCAGAGGTGTGCCATCAGACCCGTTGAAACCTTATGTAGAAATACAGATGCAGACCGGCGTTGCCGACAACGTCGCTGGTGCAACTAAAGCTAGCCTGACGGACGAAGAAGCCATCGCGCTTTGGGACAAGATCACCAGCACTATCCGCGTACGTCCAACCGGTACCGCGGCGGCCAAGGCGGCGGAAACGGACTCTGGCCCCAAGCTTGCACTCGGCGAGCTTGCGGCAACTGGCCGCACGTGCCCGCAAACGGGCTGGTGGGTGCCGGATGAGCCGAAAGATACTCAGGGTGACCGGCGACAACACATCAAGGCAGGCGAGCGCATGCCGCATGTCGTAGCGCACGGAGAACCCTCCATATGGCAAAAGCTGAAGGGAGAAAGGCCTACTTACCGTATTGCGACGGTATGGAAACTAGTCAGCTATGACGACGCATCAGTTCACGTCGACACGATCTCGGCGACGCCAACAATCGCCCAGGTTTCCCCAGACAACTTTGCCGTCAAAGACGCTAGAGACAGCACAACCGGAAGTCGCCGGAACGACGAAACCTTACCGCAGAAGAAAGGTTAAGCGATGCGGAACGTGATTCGTCTTGGCGACCCCACATCTCATGGCGGCAAGGTCGAGAGTGCCGGCGCAGATCATTTTACGGTTGACGGCATTCCTGTCGCTCGCGTCGGGGATGTATGCAGCTGCCCCATCAAGGGACATGACAACTGCACCATTGCCGAAGGAGAACCAGACCACGTCATTGACGGGGTTGCTGTCGCCTTCGACGGGCATAAGACCACTTGTGGCGCTGCCTTGATCGCCACCGTAGGAAACTTTGGTGGACAATAATTCAAGAATAACCTCGACCTTTAGCGTGCTCTAAAAATGGGGGTTTACGGGTCCATACAGGATTCAAGATCAATAGCTCTCTTCTTGTGCATTACGCCGATGCGAACTAAGCGCCGACTGATCCTACAAGCAGAGAATTCTTTTGCGGATGTCCCGTTGCCGACCTACGGCAAAGACTGCCTGCATATGTAGCAGCAAAACCCATGACCAGGCCAAGAGCACGTGTGCTAAAGCATTCCTTTTTTCTAAGCATGGTGCTGGCGTTGCTCCAAACATTATGGACTGAGGTAGCCTGACTTTTTCGG
>NZ_DKJX01000004.1:0-32674 GCF_002454935.1 Massilia sp. UBA6681 | reverse complement strand
CAACCTTTTTTTATTTTAATTAAAAATTTTTTTATTTGTTTTTTTTTGGGAATGGACCCCCCCGTGACCGCACGCCACCTGACCCCGACGCTTCTGCTGCTGCCGGTGGGCGCACTGATCCTGGCCGGGTGCGCCCAGGGCAGCGCCCAGTCCCCGCAGGAGCAGCAGAACCCCGATGCCATTGAGGTGGTCGCCACCACCAACGTCTACCGTGACATTGCCCAGCGCATCGGCGCCGACCGCGTGCAGGCCACCGAGATCATCTCCTCCCCGGCCCAGGACCCGCACTCCTAGGAGGCGACCCACCGCCTGGAAGACAGTGCGGAACGCGTGCGCGAGCGCGCCCGGGCCGCGGCCGACGGCAGCAGCATGCGCGGCTACGAATCCGATACCAGCCGTTCGCCGGCGCGCTACAAGCGCTACGAGCCGGCCCGCGAGCTCGAGGCCGGGCAGCGTGCGCGCGGCGGACTGTCCGCGTGGCTGCGCGGCTCGCGCGCCAGCGCCCGGGACGAGCGCGGCCCCGACTATCTCGAAGGAGCCCATCCGGCCCTGGTGGGCGGCGGCGTGCTGGGCCTGCTCAGCCTGATGCGCCGCTCTCCGGGCGGCCTGCTGATCGGACTGGCCGGCCTGGCCCTGCTGTGGCAAGGCACGCGCGACAAGACCTACCGCGTCAGCGACAACATGCCGGCCCGGCTGCCGCAGATGAACCCGCAGGACGAGCATGGCCAGGCGCCGATGATCCCCCCAAGCGAGCAGTCCGGCAGCCGTTACCTGCACTGAGCGAGGCGATGCGTCCATGGCCAGCGTCACCGACCACGAAACCGGCGTCCTGCGTGCGGCCGCCCGGCCTCTCACGGGCAGCGCGTCCGACTACGACCCGCTCCTCGAGCTCGTCGGCGATGCGCGCTTCGTGCTGCTCGGCGAAGCCACCCATGGCAGCGCCGAGTTCTACGACGAGCGCGCGCGCATCACCCAGCGCCTGATCGAGGAAAAGGGCTTCACGGCGGTGGCGGTCGAAGCCGACTGGCCGGACGCCTGGCGCGTCAACCGCTACGTGCGCGGCGAAGGCGCGGACGCCGACGGGCGCGCCGCCTTGTCCGGCTTCGAACGCTTTCCCGCCTGGATGTGGAGGAATACCTCGGTACTGGCTTTCGTGGAGTGGCTGCGGGAGCGCAACGACGCCGCGGGCGCCGGGGGCGGCAAAGCCAAGGCCGGCTTCTACGGGCTCGACCTGTACAGCCTGTTCACCTCGATCCAGGAAGTCGTGCGCTACCTGGAAGGAGTCGACCCGGTCGCCGCCGAGGAAACCCGGCGCCGCTACGCCTGCTTCGACCACTACGACCAGGACAGCCAGCATTACGGCTATGCGGCCAGCGTCGGCCTGTCCGAGTCATGCCAGAAAGGCGTCAATGCGGCGTTGCAGGATCTGCAGCAGCGCGCCTTCGACTACATGCAGGCCGACGGCGCCAGCGCCGAAGATGCCTTCTTCTACGCCCAGCAGAACGCGCGCCTGGTGAAGAACGCCGAGGAGTACTACCGCACCATGTTCCGCGGGCGCATCTCGTCCTGGAACCTGCGCGACAGCCACATGGCCGAAACCCTCGACGCGCTCGCGCGGCACTTGTCGCGCGAGGGCAAGCCGGCCAAGATCGTCGTCTGGGAGCACAACTCGCACATCGGCGACGCGCGCGCCACCGAGATCGGGCGCCAGGGCGAATGGAACGTCGGCGAGCTGGCGCGCAAGGCCTATGGCCAGGATGTCTGCCTGATCGGTTTCACCACCTATGACGGCCGGGTGACGGCGGCATCGGAATGGGACGGCCCTGCCGAACACAAGCACGTCCGGCCCGGCATGCCCGGCAGCTACGAACACCTGCTGCACAGCGTCGGCATGGAGCGCTTCTTCCTGCCGCTGCGCGAGCCCGGCGCGGCGCGCGACCTGCTGATGGAAGAACGGCTGGAACGCGCCATCGGCGTGCTCTACCTGCCGCGCACCGAGCGCCAGAGCCACTACTTCATGGCCCAGCTGCCGCGCCAGTTCGATGCGGTGATCCACATCGACCGCAGCAGCGCGGTGACGCCGCTGGATGCGACGGGCGGCTGGCATTCGGACGAGCCGCCGGAGACCTATCCGCAGGGCTTGTAGGTTCTCAGCCTTCGAAGAAGGCGTAGCCGTTCCTGCCCTGCCCCTTCGCCAGGTACAGCGCGCTGTCGGCCGCCGCCAGCAGCTGCTCCTGGGGCTGGCGCGGCTGCGACAGCGCCACGCCGACGCTGGTCGAGACCTGTACCGGACCGGAGCTGGTGCGAAACGGCACCCGCATGCTTTCCACGATCTTCCCCGCGATGTGCTCGGCCTCGACGCGCGTGCCGATTTCTTCGAGGATGACCACGAACTCGTCGCCCGACAGGCGCGCCGGGGTGTCGGTGGCGCGCACGCCGGCGCTGAGGCGGCGCGCGAACTCCTTCAGCACTTCGTCGCCGATGCCGTGTCCATGGGTATCGTTGATCTTCTTGAAATGGTCGATGTCCAGGTAGGCCAGGGCCAGCGGCTTGCCGCTGCGGCGCGCGCGGTCGAGCGCGTGGTGCAGGGTCTCGCCGAACATGCGCCGGTTGGCGATGCCGGTCAGGGTGTCGACCCGCGCCAGCTGCTGCAGCTGCTCCTCGACTTCCTTCACGTGGGTCATGTCGTGCACCAGCGCGTACGCACCCGCCACGCTGCCGTCCGGCTGCTGGTCCGGGATATAGGTGGCCTGCAGGATGCGCGGTTCGCCCTGCACCCGAATGCGCACCTCGTGCGTCACCGCCTGCCCGCCGAAGGCCTGCTCCAGGTGCGGCGAGATGTCCGCCTCGGTTTCCGCACCCAGCAGTTTCGCCACCGGCATCCCGACCAGTTGCTCGGGCGTGATGCCGAACCACTTTTCATAGGTGGCGTTCCCGAAGCGGAAGCAGTGATGGCGGTCGATATAGGAAATCAGGACAGGCAGGTTGTCGGTGATCATGCGCAGGCGCCGCTCGCTGGCCGCCCGGTGGTTCTCGGCCAGCTCGCGCTCGGCCATCAGCGCATGGAAGGCCCACCCCAGTTCGCCGATTTCGTCCTTGCGCCCGTCGCGCAGCACGTCGATGTCGGCGCCGTCCTCGCGAATCGCGGCGACGTTGTCGCGCAGGTCCTGCAGCGGCGCCAGCAGCCGGAACACCAGCACCCAGGCCAGCAGGCCGGCAGCCAGCGCCAGGCCGCCGGCGCTGAAGAAGGCGTTGTGGCGCATCCTGTCCATCGGCGCAAAGGCCTCCGCGCTCGGATAGCGCGCCGCCAGGATCCATCCGGTGGAGCGCAGGCGCTTGTAGGCGTAGATCGAATCGATGCCGTCCTTGCTTTCGGTTTCGAGCCAGCCCTCGAAGCCGGCCAGGGCGCGGTCGGTGCCCTGGTTCACGCCGGGCGTGCTGCCGACGTGCTGGAACAGGCGCGATTCGTCGGGATGGTCGATGACCATGCCCTCGGCCGTCATCAGGAACAGGTAGCCGGTCTTGCCCGGCTTGAGGGTGCTGATCTGGCGCAGGAAGCCGGAACGCCGCAGGTCCACGCTGCCGGTCAGCACCGCCGCCACCTTGCCCGACTCGTCCAGTACCGGCGCGCTGAAGACCACGATGTGATTGCCCGTCAGGCGGCTGCGGATCGGCCGCGAGATCACGCCCTTGCGCGTCTGGAGCGTGCGCTCGAAGTAATCGGTGCCGCGCGCGTTGAGGGACGCCGCCCCGGGCAATTCGCGCACCGACAGGCGCAGCTCGCCGTCGGCATCGAAGACCACCAGGTTCAGGTATTCGTTGGCGTCCCAGAGCTTCATCTGGTCGGCAAGGAAAGCCCGCAGCCCGGTCCAGTCGGTGCGCAGCCGCGGCGGAATGCCGGCAGCGAGCGCTTCGACCTGCCCCAGCCGCTCGGCCAGGCGGTCGTCCATGAAGGAGGCCGCGCCGGACAGCAGGGTGTACTGCTGGTCGCCGATCACGCCCTTCATGTCGCGCTCGGCCACCGACAGCGTCGAGAGCGTTACCAGGAGGGTGGCAGCGAACACCAGTATGGCTGCCACCGAGGCCAGCCGCAGCTTGAGGTTCGCCGATGCCAGGCGTGGACCTTGTTGGGTCATGAAATATCACGAAACGGATCAGCAGGATGACAAAGTATTACACGTTCCTTGTATCCATACCGCTCCGTTAGACAGGCACCCGGTCAATATTGTTCAGACCGTTCGATTGGATTAGCATGTCGGATTCGCTCTTATTTCTTTCCCGCAAACCACGAGGCTCCGCATGAGTAAATACACGCTGCACATCAACGGCAAGACGCAGGCCGTGGAGGTCGAACCCGACACGCCGCTGCTGTGGGCCCTGCGGGACAGCCTCGGCCTGGTCGGCACCAAGTATGGCTGCGGCCTCGGCCAGTGCGGCGCGTGCACCGTGCACATCGACGGCGTGCCGGCGCGCGCCTGCCTGACGCCGGTATCCAGCCTGGGCAAGCAGAAGATCACCACCATCGAGGGCCTCGACCCGAAGGCGCAGCATCCGCTGCAGCTGGCCTGGCAGGAACTCGACGTGCCGCAATGCGGCTACTGCCAGTCGGGCCAGATCATGAGCGCCTGCCATCTGCTGAAGCAGCACCCGAAGCCGACCGATGCGCAGATCGACGAAGCGATGGCCGGCAACCTGTGCCGCTGCGCCACCTACACGCGCATCCGCGCCGGCATCCATCGCGCCGCCGAGATCGCTTCCACCGCAAAGGGCAAGAAATGAGCCGACTGAAGAGCGCACCGACCTCCCCTTCCCGCCGCAGCTTCCTGCGCACTTCCGCCGTTGGCGGCGCCTTCATGCTCGGCATGTCGGCCGAAGGCGTGCTGGCGGCGGCCGCGAACACGGCCGCCAGCGCCGATTTCACCCCGAACGCTTTCATTCGCATCGGCCGTGACGGACGCGTGACGCTCATCTCGAAGCAGCCCGAGATCGGGCAAGGCATCAAGACCTCGCTGCCGATGGTGATCGCCGAACAGCTCGAGGTGGATTGGAAGGACGTACGTGTCGTCCAGGGCGACCTCGACCCCGCCCTGTACGGCCCGCAGGGCGCCGGCGGCTCGACCTCGACCCCGAACAACTACGAGAACTTCCACCGCCTCGGCGCCGCCGCCCGCATGATGCTGGTGCAGGCCGCGGCCAATACCTGGAGCGTGCCGGTCTCCGAATGCGCAGCGGCCAAGGGCGCCGTCGTCCACGGCCAGAGCAAGCGCCGCCTCGCCTACGGCGCCCTGGTGGAAGCGGCGTCGAAGCTGCCGGTGCCCGATGCGAAGAGCGTGGTGCTGAAAGACCCGTCCACCTACAAGCTGCTGGGCACCCGCATCGGCGGCGTGGACAACGCGGCCATCGTTGCTGGCCGTCCGCTGTTCGGCATCGACGTACGCCTGCCCGGCATGCTGTACGCGGTGTATGCCAAGTGCCCGGTCTTCGGCGGCAAGCCCGTCAAGGCCAACCTGGATGCGATCAAGGCCATGCCGGGTGTGAAGGATGCCTTCATCGTCGAAGGCACCAGCAACCTGAACGGCCTGCGCCCGGGCGTGGCGATCGTCGCCACCTCGACCTGGGCCGCGCTGCGCGCCCGCCGCGAGCTGCAGGTGACGTGGGACGAAGGCGAAGGCGCGAACCACAGCTGGGCCGATTTCACGGCCCAGGCCCAGGCGGCGTCCAGCAAGGCCGGCGCCGCCACGGTACGCAAGGACGGCGACGTCCCGGGCGCACTGGGCAAGGCCGCCAAGGTGGTGGAAGCGGCCTACAGCTACCCCTTCATCTCGCACGCGAGCATGGAGCCGCAGAACTGCACCGCCTGGTTCAAGGAAGACGGCGCGCTGGAACTATGGGCGCCGACCCAGAATCCGGGCTCCGGCCAGGCCCTGGTGACATCGACCTTCGGCATCCCGAAAGAAAAAATCCTCCTCCACATCATCCGCAGCGGCGGCGGTTTCGGGCGCCGCCTGAGCTCGGACTTCATCGTCGAGGCGACCGCCATCGCGAAGCGGGTCGCGACGCCGGTCAAGCTGACCTGGACCCGCGAGGACGACCTGCAGCACGACCACTTCCGCCCGGGCGGCTTCCACTTCCTGCGCGGCGGTGTGGATGCTGCCGGCAAGGCGGTGGCCTGGCACAACCATTTCGTCACCTTCGCCAACCGCGTCGAGCGCGAGGGCAAGAGCGTCCTGCAACCGGGCAGCGGCGGCAACCTCTCGAGCGACGAATTCCCGGGCCGCTGGCTGGAGAACTGCCTGTTCGAGCAGACCATGCTGGAAACCCGGGTGCCGATGGGCCCCTGGCGCGCGCCGGGCAGCTGCGTGTTCTCCTGGGTGCTGCACAGCTTCATCGACGAGCTGGCGCATGCCGGCGGACGCGACCCGCTCGAGTTCCGCCTCGAGCTGTTGGGTAGCAAGGACCTGGTGCCGGCCAGCTTCGAACGCGGCCAGCCTTACGACGTCAAGCGCATGCGCAACGTGCTGGTCGAAGTGGCGCAACGCGCCGGCTGGGGCAAGAAGAGCTTCCCGCGCGGCCAGGGCCAGGGTATCGCCTTCCACTTCAGCCACCGCGGCTACGTGGCGCAGGTGGCCGAAGTGACCGTGTCTCGCGAGGGCAAGCTGAAGGTGGACCGGGTAGTGGTGGCGGCCGACGTCGGTTCGCAGATCGTCAACCTGTCGGGCGCCGAGAACCAGGTGGAAGGCTCGGTCATCGACGGCCTGTCGACCTTGATGTTCCCGGAGCTGAACATCGAGAAGGGCCGCATCGTGCAGAGCAACTTCCACGATTACGGGTTGCTGCGCATGCCGGACACCCCGACCAGGATCGAGACGCACTTCATCAAGACCGATAATCCGGTGACGGGCCTGGGCGAGCCCGCCCTGCCGCCGCTGGCGCCGGCCGTGTGCAACGCGATCTTTGCCGCGACCGGCAAGCGGGTGCGGCAGCTGCCACTGAGCAAGACCGACCTCAGCTGGAGCTGATGGTATAAGGGGCGCCGGACGGCGCCCGTTTTTTTGTTTCAGTGGCGATGCGCGGGATCGTGATCCCTGGCGCCATGGTATTCGAGGATAGACGCGGCCTTTTCCAGCCGCGATTCGTCTGCGGTGACGGTGACGACGCACTTGCCGATCTCGAGTCCCGGCGTGTACACGTCCTTGTAGTCGGTGCCGCCCTTCACCGCGGGCGAGTCGCCCACCGTGAAATTGGCTTCCGACGGACCGGCCTCGTCGCCGGTATGGCTGATCTCGATGCCGTCCCGGTCGAAGCCCGCGTCCAGCAGCGCCTGGCGCGCCCGCTCCGCATCCTGGAAGTTCTCGATCACACGTACGAGCTGCTTGTTCATGGTGCCTCCTTCGATTTCCTGTTGGAGAGACCGTACCAGAAATGCGCGCGGGCCGGCGCTCACCCTGCTTTTAGCGCCCCTTGCTGATCTGTTGCAGCAGCTTGAAGGCTTCGCTTTCCAGCACCGGCTGCGCATCCGCCAGCTCCTTGCTGGCCTTGACGTAGGCGGCGCGCTTGCGCTCCTTCTTCTCTTCCGGCGGCACGACCGGCTTGGCTCCCGGGAACATGATCTGCGGACCGCTGTTGTACTTTTGCTGGATGAGCTGCTTGCCGTAGGGCGTGTTGTAGAAGCGGGTCATCTCGGTCGCGGTATCGACGGAGATCACCTTCGCCATCGGCAGCGCCAGGCGCCGATGGACCTCGGCGGGCGGCGTGCGGTCGAGCTTGGCGAACACGTCCTTGCGCTGTGCTTCGCTCGGATAGCGGCTGCGCGCGGCGACGCCGCGCAGTGTTTTCTCGGCCTGCATGGCGGCCAGCAGGTCTTGCACGGCCTTGACGTGGGCAGGACTTTGCGCCGCAACCTGTGCCGGCGGCGCCGCGGCGGCGGCAAAGGCGGGGTTCACGGCGACCAGCGACAAGCCGAGCATGGCATGGACTGCAAACTTCATGGTTTTCCTTTCGGATGAGGATCTCATCGCGAATGATGCCATGTCCCAGCCTAAAGATATGCGTGGAAACTCACTTAAGGCTGGCTGCGCTCACGCTAGCGCCCGATGCCGATGCCGATCCCCAGGCCACTGCGTCCCCCGCTGCCGAAGCCGCCGAAGATCGAGGTCGACACGCCGCCGCGTCGGACACCGTCGCGCTCGGCCAGCTGGACGACGCAATTTCGCCAAGGGTCGGAATTGACTGCAAAACCCAGCTGGGTGCAGGCTGATCCGAATTCGGTGATCAGGCGCTCCATCTCGGCTTGTTGCTGCATTGCCTTTTCCTGGGGCGTCGCACACCCGAGCAAGCAAAGGGCGCTTGCTGCCGTCACGATCAATGCGCGCATGGCGGTTCTCCCTATCTCAGGTTTGGTATCGCCAACTTACCGCGATGTGCAGAAAGGGGCAAGGTGCTCGACACTTGCCTTGACGTAGGAGCGCTCCTGCGGCGGCGTCCGCCCGGAACCTGGCGTGCCGCTCAGCGCCGCCTCGCTTGCGCACCTTCCAGATAGGCGCGCAGCTCGTCGAAGCTGACGGCCCCGCGACCCCGGGTATCGATGGCGTCGAAATGCCGGGAGACGAATCCAAACCCTTTCGCCTCCTCGCGCGACAGCGTGCGGTTGCCATCCAGGTCGGCCGCCCGGAACTGCGCTTCCAGCTTGGCCAGCGCCTGCGCACGCAGCGCCGCCCCCGCCGCCGGCGACGCGTCGGCCGGACGGTTCCGCAATGCCGGCGGAAGCTGGGCGTCGGCGCCGAGCGGCGCCTGCGCGTCAGCGGCGCCCGCCGTACCCAGGAGGAAGAAAAAGAGCAGCATGATCTTCATTGTGCCACCGATACGCTGTTGTAGAAAGCACGCAGATCCGCCTTCTGGAGGCGGCGCACGCGGTCGTCCAGGTAGCTCATGTGACTGCGCGGGATCGAGCGTCAGGGCTGCGGCGAGGTACGGGATAAGGCCGACAATTGGCAGACCCAGCTTCCCTATGTGCTTGTTCACGGTGTTTGAAGAACTTCCCGAAGGTTCTGCCTGAGTTGTTCAGCCTTCTCTGGATGAGGAGCGTATTGGATAGCTAGTGCAGCAGCCGATTTGGCTTCCGCTTTTCTATCCATTGCGTAAAGTACGTGAGCCTCTTCCAGCCGTGTAAGCCAATTGCCTGGCGCATGGCTGAGTGAAGGAGCCAGGGTTTCAAGCGCACGTCCGCTTTCGCCAAGCCGAAGGAGATGGTCTGCAAGAAAATAGCGCGCAACGATAAGCGCCGGCGATCCTTCCACCTCGCCCTGGGCGATTTCGGTCTCCAAGGACTTTTCCAACTGCGTAGTCGCCTGATCATGTCGGCCGAGGTGCTTGAGTACACACGCGTACTCGCCGTAATACCCCGACAGCCTGTAGTGTTGTGGGTCAGCCAAAGCAATGGCTTCTTCATACAGCAGCCGGGATTGCTCATGCCGACCAGCTTGCCAGTGGTCAAACGCTTCGGTTGCCAGCCTCGATGCTTTCGCTTGATCGATCATTCAGGTTCCACACGCCTGTTCTTGTCACTGACATCTAGTAAAGCGAATCGCGCTGCCGCTGTGGCAGAGCACTGTCATACGCGCCGCCATCGATCTGGCCGCGGGTGAGCGCGGCCAGCATCGTCCCCGGCGACGGTACGCCCGCGGTATCGTGCTCCTGGGGATGCCAGAGCCGCGAGCGCAGGATCGAACGCGCGCATTGGAAGAAGACCGTGTCGACGGCAATGCGCAGGACGCAGATCGGCCGCTTGCCTTCGTGTTCGAACGATGCGAGCAAGTCCGGCTCGACGGATATCTGCGCGCGGCCCCGCACCCGCAGGGTTTCGCCAACGCCCGGAATCATGAACAGCAGGCCGACGCGCGGATCGGCGACCAGGTTGCGCAGGCTGTCGATGCGATTGTTCCCGCGCCGCTCCGGCAACAACAGCGTCTGTTCGTCGACGATCCGCACGATTGGTCCGGCGTCGCCACGCGGCGAGACGTCCAGTCCCTGCGGCCCGTTCGTGGCGAGCAGGGCGAAGCGCGCCTGCGCGACCCAGCGCGCGTAGACAGGGTGCAGGCTGTCGGTTTCCTTGGCGAGCGACGGCGCTGCGACGTCGCCGAACAGGGCCTCGAGCGAGGCGAGGTCGGTCACGAGATGGTCGCTCATGGGCCTTCCATTCAATCCGGCACCACGGCCGTCACTTCGATCTCGATGCGGGCGCGTTCTTCCATCAGCGCCGCCACCTGCACCGCGCTCATGGCCGGATAGTTACGCCCGATCACGTCCCGGTAGGCGGCGCCGAGCGCCGCGCCGGCCTGCAGGTATTCCTGCCGGTCGAGCACGTACCAGGTCATGCGCACGATGTGCTCGGGGCCGGCGCCCGCCTCCCGCAGCACGGCGACCACGTTTTCCAGCGCCTGGCGCGCCTGTTCCACGAAATCGTCGGTCTGGAAGCGGCACTCGGCATCCCAGCCGATCATGCCGCTCACGTAGACCTGGCGGCCACGCGCGGCGACGCCGTTCGAGTAGCCCTTCGGGCGCACCCAGCCGGGTGGTTGCAGGATATCCATCAGTTCCCCTCCTGGGCCAGCAGTTCGCGCGCGATGATCAGGAGCTGCACTTCGCTCGCGCCCTCGTAGATGCGCAGCGCGCGGATTTCACGGTAGAGCGTCTCGACGGTCTCGCCGCTGACCACGCCCTGCCCGCCGAACAGTTGCACGGCCGCGTCGATGACCTGCTGGGCGGTCTCGGTCGCGGTCAGCTTGGCCATCGCGGCTTCTTTCGTGACACGCTTGCCCCCGTCGCGCAGCCAGGCCGCGCGGTAGGTCAGCAGCGCGGCGGCATCGATGCCGGTCGCCATCTGCGCCAGCTTGGCCTGGGTCAGCTGGAAGTCGGCCAGGATCTTGCCGAACATGGCCCGTTCGCGGGCACGCTTCAAGGCTTCATCCAGCGCCCGGCGTGCGAAGCCGAGGCTGGCCGCCGCCACCGAGGTGCGGAACACGTCGAGCGTGGCCATTGCCACCTTGAAACCCTGCCCTTCCTCGCCGATGCGGTTGGCAAGCGGCACCCGGCAGGCCATGAAGCGCAGGCGCGCCAGCGGGTGCGGGGCGATCACCTCGATGCGCTCGGCGATCTCGAAGCCGGGCGTGCCGGCTTCGACAATGAAGGCGGAGATTCCGCGCGAACCCCTGCCGCCCTCGCCGCCGCCGTCGCCGGTCCGTGCGAACACGACATAGAAGTCGGCAATACCGCCGTTGGAGATCCAGGTCTTTTCGCCATCGAGCACGTAGCTGTCGCCCTCCAGCCGGGCGGCGCACTGCATGGCGGCCACGTCCGAGCCGGCCTGCGGCTCGGACAGCGCGAAGGCGGCGATGGCCTGGCCGCCCGCCACGCGCGGCAGCCAGGTTTCCTGCTGCTCTGCCTTACCGAACAGCGAGATCGCGCCGCTGCCCAGGCCCTGCATGGCGAAGGCGAAATCCGCCAGGCCGGCATGGCGCGCCAGCGTTTCGCGGATCAGGCAGATGGCGCGGGTGTCGATCTGCCGGCCGGCGCCGCCAACGGCATGCTGCAGCCAGCCGCCGGCGCCGAGTTCCTTTACCAACGCGCGGCAGGCAGCATCGACGTCGCGACCATGCGCATCCTGCAGGTGTTCGCCCGCCCAGGCATCAAGTTCCAGCGCCAGCGCGCGGTGACGCGACTCCAGGAAGGGCCAGTCGAGGTAATCGCGGTCCGCCATCTCAATCCCCCTCGAAGCGCGGCGTGTCCTTGGCCACGAAGGCGTGGTAGGCACGGTGGAAATCATTGGTCGCCATGCAGATCGCCTGGGCCTGGGCTTCGGCCTCGATGGCTTCGTCCACGCCCATATTCCACTCCTGCTGCAGCATCTTCTTGGTCATGCCGTGCGCGAAGGTCGGACCGTTGGCGAGCGTTGCTGCGAAGGCCTGCGCTTCGCCCAGCACCGTATCCGGCTCGCACAGGCGGTTGAAGAAGCCCCAGCGTTCCGCTTCCTCGCCCGTCAATGCGCGGCCGCTATAGAGCAGCTCGGCCGCCCTGCCCTGGCCGATCACGCGCGGCAGCAGCGCGCAGGCGCCCATGTCGCAGCCGGCCAGGCCGACGCGGGTGAACAGGAAGGCGGTCTTGCTGCGCGCGGTGCCGTAGCGGATGTCGGAGGACAGGGCCAGGATCGCGCCGGCGCCGGCGCAGACCCCGTCCACGCTGGCGACGATCGGCTGCGGGCAGGCGCGCATGGCCTTGACCAGGTCGCCCGTCATGCGGGTAAAGGCCAACAGGCCGGGCATGTCGAGTTTGGTGAGCGGGCCGATGATCTCGTGCACGTCGCCGCCCGAGCAGAAGTTCTCGCCCGCGCCGGCGATGACGATCGCCTTGACGTCGTCCGCGTAGGCCAGCGCACGGAACAGGTCGCGCAGCTCGGCGTAGGACTCGAAGGTGAGCGGATTCTTGCGCTCCGGCCGGTTCAGGATGATGGTCGCCACCCGGTCCTGCACGGCGTACTGGAAGTGGGTGGCCTGGTAGCCGGCAAGGCTGGCGCGGCTGCCCGGCAGCCGGTGCGCTTCGCCCGGTAAATAGTGCATGCGGTGACTCCTGATTAAGTAAATTCAGCCTTCGAGCAGGCGTGCGGCCAGCTGCTGCGGACTCAGGCCGCCACTTAGCGCCTGCATCTGGCGCTCGCGTTCCAGGTTGCGTTCGAGCTGCAGCTTGCCGGGACGGTACTGGCGCGGCCAGGCAGCGCCGGTGTAGCCGATGCGCGCCGCTTCGTTCAGCGTCCAGGCCGGGTTGGCCAGGTGCGGCCGGGCGACGGCGCACAGGTCGGCGCGGCCGGCCGAGACGATGCCGTTGACGTGGTCGGCCTCGTAGATGGAGCCGACCGCGATGGTGGGGATGCCGGCCTCGTTGCGGATGCGATCCGCGAACGGGGTCTGGAACATCCGCCCGTACACCGGTTTTTCTTCCTTGCTGACCTGGCCCGAGGAACAGTCGATCATGTCCGCGCCCGCCTCCTTGAACAGGCGCGCGATCGCCACCGCATCGTCCGGCGTGATGCCGCCCTCGACCCAGTCGTGGGCCGATAGGCGCACGCTGATCGGTTTGTCTGCGGGCCACACCGCGCGGATCGCGGCGAAAACCTCGAGCGGATAGCGGCAGCGGTTTTCCAGGCTGCCGCCATAGGCGTCCTGGCGGCGGTTGGTCAGCGGCGAGATAAAACTCGACAGCAGGTAGCCGTGGGCGCAGTGCAGTTCCAGCCAGTCGAAGCCCGCCTCGTGCGCCGCCCGGGTGGCGCGCGCGAAGTCGCGCTTGATGCGTTCCAGGTCCTCGGGCGTGGCTTCGCGCGCCAGCTGCGACACCCCTTTCAGGTATTGCTGGGGCGAGCTCGAGACCAGTGGCCAGTTGCCCTCCTCGAGCGGCAGGTCGATCCCGTCCCACATCGGACGGGTCGAGCCCTTGGCGCCCGCGTGGCCCAGCTGCACGCCGATCTTCGCGTCGGAATTCGTGTGCACGAAGTCGACGATGCGCTTCCAGGCCGCCGTGTGTTCCTCCGCGTACAGGCCGGGGCAGCCGGGCGTGATGCGCGCATCGCTCGAGACGCAGGTCATCTCGGCCATCACCAGCGCCGCGCCACCGAGGGCGCGCGCGCCCAGGTGGGCCAGGTGGAAGTCGCCCACCGCGCCGTCCACCGCCGAGTACTGGGCCATCGGCGAGACGATCACGCGGTTCTTCAGCAGCACGCCGCGCACTTTGTATGGGGTGAACATCGGCGGCGTGAAACCGCTTGGCGCCGGCACACCGGCCTGCGCCGCCGCCCGATCGGCGAACCAGCGCTCGAAGCCGGACACGTATGCCGGGTCGCGCAGGCGCAGGTTCTCGTGCGACAGGCGCTGGCTGCGCGTGAGCAGCGAATAGGCGAACTGCTCGGCCTCCATGGCCGTGTAGCGCTTGACGTTCTCGAACCATTCCATCGAATTGCGCGCCGCGCTCTGCAGCTTGAGCACCTCGACCCGGCGCGCTTCCTCGTAGGCGCCCAGGGCCTGTTCCATGGGCACGGCAGGGTCGTCGAGGCAGCGCGCCAGCTCGATCGCGTCTTCCAGCGCCAGCTTGGTGCCGGAGCCGATCGAGAAGTGCGCGGTATGGGCAGCGTCGCCCATCAGGACCACCGGCACACGGCGTCCATCGATCTCGTGGAAATAGACCCACTGGCGGCAGGCGATGCGCGGGAAGCGGATCCACATGCTGGAGCCGCGCAGGTGGGCGGCATTGGCCATCAGCGGCTGGCCGTCGAGGTAGCGGGCGAACAGGCGCTCGCAGAAGGCCAGCGCCTCACCCTGCTCCATCGCTTCCAGGCCGGAGGCCTGCCAGGTTTCCTCGGGTGTCTCTACGATAAATGTCGAAGTATCGCCGTCGTACTGGTAGGCGTGGGCCTGGAACCAGCCGTATTCGGTCTCCTCGAAGGCGAAGGTGAAGGCGTCGAAGCGCTTGCGCGTTCCGAGCCAGACGAAGCGGCAGTGGCGCCGTTCGACTTCCGGTTGGAACACCTCGGCATAGCGCGTGCGTACCGCGCTGTTGACGCCGTCGCAGGCCACCACCAGGTCGGCCTGGTAGGCGCGCGCCAGCTCGGCGTCGTCGCGCACCTCGTGCTCGAATTCCAGCCCTACGCCCAGCGCGGCGCAGCGCTCCTGCAGGATGTTCAGCAGGCGCCTGCGGCCGATGCCGCAGAAGCCGTGCCCGCCGGAGGTGACGCTGCGTCCCTTGAAGTGGACGTCGATCGCGTCCCAGCGGTTGAAGGACTGCAGGATGGCGCGTGCGCTCTCCTCGTCGGCCCCGGCCAGGTGGCCGAGCGTCTGGTCGGAAAACACCACGCCCCAGCCGAAGGTGTCGCTGGCGCGGTTGCGTTCGACGACGGTGACGGCGTAGTCCGGGTGGCGCTTTTTCATCAGGAGGCCAAAATACAACCCCGCCGGACCGCCGCCCAAGCACACTATGTTCATTCCCGCTCCCACTTAGGTGTTGCCGACATCTTACATGCGCGAATGCTTTAAGTGTCAAGCAATGTTGAGAGCAGCTTGCAAGCGGTATATCCGACAGCATTGTTTTAGTACAATACAGAAACGTCTGCACCTTCTTGGTGCATGGGCAACCGTACTCACCGAGATTGAATGAATCCTTTGCTCCAGCGCCTACGCCTGAACAGCCTGCGCAGCCGCCTGATGCTGCTGGTGGCGCTGGCGATCACCCCCATTGCCATCATGACGGTGCTGGGGGGCGTGCGCGAACGCGAGGCGGCGATCCGCGCCTCCGAAGAGAATCTGCAGCGCCTGACCGGCATGGCCGCCGCCAACGAAGCCCAGTCGCTCGATCGCGCACGCCAGATCCTGGTGGACCTGGTGAGCGTGCCGGACCTGATGGGCCCGACCGAGCGCTGCAACGCCCTGCTGGCCGACGTCCTCGACCGTAACGAAGGCTACGCCAATTTCGGCCTCATCCAGCTGGGCGGCGAGGTGACCTGCAGCGCGGTGCCGATGCTGCACCCGGTGAACCTGGGCGACCGCAGCCACTTCCGGCGCGCCATCGCCGAACGCCGCTTCATCGCCGGCGACTACGTGTTCGGCCGGGTGATCCGGCGCCATACGATCAACCTCACCTACCCCGTCACCAACCGCAGCGGCCGGGTGGTGGCCGTGGTGTTCTCGGCCATGGACCTGGCCGGGCTCGACACCTTTGTCAACGAGATCAACCTGCCGGCCGGCTCGATCCTGGAGACGGCCGACGCCAACGGCCTCCTGATCTCGCGCCGGCCCGATCCGGAGCGCTGGTTCGGCAAGAAGATCAGCGCCCCCCTGCTCGCCGCCATGCGCGACCCGGCGCTGCGCCCGGTGCTGCTGCGCGGCGAGGACGGCATCGAGCGCCTGCATGCCTTTGCCCGCGTGGGCGGCCCCTCGCTGTCGGAATACACGGTGACCATCGGCGTGCCGGTCGAAACCATCACCGCGGCGGCGCGCGACGCCCAGCTGATGTCGCTGCTGGGCCTGGGCGTGACCACCATGCTGGCCTTGCTGGCGGCCTGGCTGGCCGGCGACATCCTGATCGTGCAGCGGGTGCGCAAGCTGATGGACACCGCGCGCCGCATCGCCGCCGGCGAGCTGCAGGCGCGTTCCGGCATCAGTTCCGGCAACGAGGAGATCGGCCGCCTGGCCGTCGCCCTCGACGAGATGGCGGCCGCCCTGCAGGCCAAGGAGGCGGCGCGCAGCCAGGCCGAGCGCGAACTGCGCGCGGCCGACCAGCGCAAGGACGAATTCCTGGCGATGCTGGCCCACGAGCTGCGCAACCCGCTGGCGCCGATCAGCACCGGCGCCCACCTGCTCAAGCTGCTCCACTCGGACAACGCCCAGATCACCCAGACCTGCGCCATCATCGCGCGCCAGGTCGAGCACATGACCAGCCTGGTGGACGACCTGCTGGACGTCTCGCGCGTCACGCGCGGCCTGGTCTCGCTGTCGACCGGAGTGCTGGACCTGCGCAAGGTGGTGGACGATGCGGCCGAACAGATCCGCCCCCTGATTTCGGCGCGGCGCCACAAGGTGGTGCTCGAGCTGCCGAGCGAGCCGGTGCGGGTGAAAGGCGACCACAAGCGCCTGGTGCAGGTGGTGGCCAACCTGCTGGGCAACGCCACCAAGTACACGCCCGAGGGCGGCCACATCACGCTGCGCCTGTTTGACGACGAGGACAGCTACGTGCTCTCCGTCACCGACGACGGCATCGGCATGGAGCCGGCGCTGGTGGACCGCGTGTTCGACCTGTTCACCCAGGCCGAGCGCACCCCGGACCGCTCGCAGGGCGGCCTGGGCCTGGGCCTGGCGCTGGCGCGCAGCCTGGTCGAGCTGCACGGCGGCAGCGTCAGCGCGGCCAGCCCGGGACTCGGCAAGGGCAGCACCTTCACCGTGCACCTGCCGCGCTGCGGGCCGGAAGCCGAGGTGCAGGTGCTCGATGTGGGCCGCCATGCGGCCGCCGCCCAGGCGCCGCTGCGCGTGCTGGTGGTGGACGACAACCTGGATGCCGCCCATACCCTCAACCTGTTCCTGGCCTCCAGCGGGCACCGGGTCGAGAGCGCCTACAACGCGCTGGACGCGATCGAAGTGGCGAAGGTGTTCTCGCCCCAGGTCTGCCTGCTCGACATCGGCCTGCCGGACATGGACGGCAACGAACTGGCGCGCCGCCTGCGCCGCCTGCCGCAGACCAGCGGCGCCCTGCTGGTCGCCGCCACCGGCTACGGCCGCCAGCAGGACCGCGACGCCGCCCGCGACGCCGGTTTCGACCATTACATGGTCAAGCCGGTCAATACGGTGCAGCTGAGCGAGCTGCTGGCCTCGGCCGGCGCCGCACCGGCCACCAGCTGAGGCAACAGGCCACACTCCCTGGGCGACGCCGCCCCGCCGGCGCTTCGCATATCATCGGGCTTTACGTCGAGGGGCGCGCATGGGTGAAGTCGGGGTGGTGCTGGCCATGTTGGTGGCGGTGGTGGCGAGCGGCTACCTGGTAAGGGTGCTGCCGATCGCCCTTCCGCTGCCCCTGGTCCAGATCGGGCTGGGCGTCCTGATCGCCAGCATGGGCTGGCATCCGGTGCGGCTCGATCCGCACACCTTCTTCATCCTGTTCCTGCCGCCGCTGCTGTTCCTGGACGGCTGGCGCATTCCCAAGGTCGGGCTGTTCCGCGACAAGAACGTGATCCTGGAACTGGCGCTCGGCCTGGTGCTGTTCACGGTGGTCGGCGCCGGCTTCCTGATCCACTGGCTGATCCCCGAGCTGCCGCTGGCCGTGTCCTTCGCGCTGGCCGCCATCCTGGCGCCGACCGATCCGGTGGCGGTCGGCTCGATCGCGGCGCGGGTACCGATCCCGCCGCGCCTGATGCACATCCTGGAAGGCGAATCCCTGCTCAACGATGCCAGCGGCCTGGTGTGCTTCCGCTTCGCGGTGGCGGCCGCCCTCACCGGGACCTTCTCGCTGTCGAACGCCGCGCTCACCTTCCTGTGGGTGGCGCTGGCCGGCATCGCCTCCGGCGTGCTGGTCACGCTGGCCATGGGCGGCCTGCAGCGCCTGCTGGCCAAGCGCTTCGGCGAGGAGCCCGGCGCGCCGATCCTGCTCAACCTGCTGCTGCCCTTCGGCGCCTACCTGGTGGCCGAGCACATCGGCGCCTCGGGCATCCTGGCGGCGGTCGCCGCCGGCGTCACGATGAGCTACGTGGAGCTCAGCGGACGGGCACTGGCCACTACCCGGGTGCGCCGCAACGTGGTCTGGGATACCGTGCAGTTCGCACTCAACGGCGTGATGTTCGTGCTGCTGGGCGAACAGTTGCCGGACATCGTGCGCGCCGCGGTGAACGGCCCGGACCTGGCGGTGCCGCGCGACTTCTGGTGGCTGGCGGGGCACGCACTGGCGATCAGCTTCGGGCTGATCGTGCTGCGCCTGGTGTGGGTCTGGGTCTCGCTGCGGCTGTCCATGGCGGCAGCGCGGCGCCAGGGGCGTGCGGGCATCATGCCGCGCAAGCGCCTGATCCTGGCCACCTCGCTGGCCGGGGTGCGCGGCGCCATCACCCTGGCGGGCATCCTCACCCTGCCGCTGGTGCTGCCGGGGGGCGAACCCTTCCCGGGACGCGACCTGGCGGTATTCCTGGCCAGCGCCGTCATCGTCATCTCCCTGGTGGTGGCCAGCATCGGCCTGCCGCGCGTCCTGCACGGGCTGGAACTGCCGCCGGAAACCACGCTCGATGCCGAGGAGGACCAGGCCCGCGAGGCGGCCGCGCTGGCGGCGCTGGGCGCCATCGACAGCGCCGGCCCACCCCAGCCCTTCGACGAGAAGGATGCCGACCTCCATGCCAGCGCCGCCGAGCAGGTGCGCGGCATGTACCAGCACCGGCTCGGCGGGGCCGGCGACAGCCACCATCCGGGCCGCGCGCGGGTGGCCGAGGAAGCGGAACGCCACTACCGGCTGGCCGCGCTGGCGGCGGAGCGCAAGGTGCTGCTGCGGATGGCGCGCAACGGCCAGATTTCCGACGAGACAGCGCGCCGCCTGGTGCGCGAGATCGACCTGGTCGAGGCGCGCTACCAGCCCAGCCGCCAGCACTAGCGCACTACGTTAGCTCCCGTACGGCGCGGGTGCCGGCTTCGGCGTAGGATCGGGCAACCAGACTGGAAGGAAGCCCATGCACAGCGAAGAAAACGGCAGCGCCGACAACCCGCTCAGCGATCCACCCGCCGCCGCGAAAGCCGCCGGCCTGCGCTACGTCCACGACGACCGCCCCGGCATCCGGCGCGAAAAGTCCGGCGACGGATTCCGCTACCTCGACGCCGGCGGCGACCCGGTCACCGACGAAGCAAGCCTTGCCCGCATCAAGTCGCTGGTGATTCCGCCGGCCTGGACGGATGTGTGGATCTGCCCGCAGGCCAACGGCCACTTGCAGGCCACCGGCCGCGACGTCAGGGGGCGCAAGCAGTACCGCTACCACCCGAAGTGGCGCGCCGTGCGCGACGAGGTGAAATACGAGCGCATGCTGAACTTCGGCCAGGCCTTGCCGGCCATCCGCAAGGAAGTCGACCGCGCCCTGTCCCTGCCCGGCATGCCGCGCGAGAAAATGCTGGCCACGATCGTCTACCTGCTCGAGGCGACCATGATGCGCGTCGGCAACGAGGAATATGCGCGCACCAACAAGTCGTTCGGCCTGACGACCCTGCGTAACCGCCACGTCAAGGTGGATGGCAGCGACGTCGAGTTCCGCTTTCGCGGCAAGAGCGGCGTCTACCACAAGGTAGAGGTGCACGACCGCCGGGTGGCCCGCATCATCCGGCGCTCGCGCGACCTGCCGGGCCAGGAACTGTTCCAGTACGTGGACGACGAGGGCGAAACCCACAGCATCGACTCGAGCGACGTCAACGACTACCTGCGCTCGATCACCGGCGAGGACTACACCGCCAAGGATTTCCGCACCTGGTCGGGCACCGTGCTGACTGCCCTGGCGCTGCAGGAGTTCGAGAAGTTCGACTCCGAGGCCCAGGCCAAGAAGAACATCGTGCGCGCGATCGAGTCGGTGGCCGAAAAGCTCGGCAATACGCCCTCGGTCTGCCGCAAGTGCTACGTGCACCCGGTGGTGCTCGACGCCTACCTCGACGGCACGGTGCTGGAAACCCTGCGCGAGCGCACCGAGCAGGAACTGAAGGAAGAGCTGCACGCCCTGCAGCCGGAAGAAGCCGCGGTGCTGGCCATGCTGCAGCAGCGCCTGCGCCATGAACAGGAACAGGAGCAGAAACGCGCCAGGGCCGCACCTGGAAAGTCCGACAAACCCAAGCGCGCGCCGCGCCGCCGCAGCGCGCCCCAAGCCATGAGAGGAGCAGCATGAGCAAGCAGTCAGGATGGTCGATCGAACAGGTCGCGGCTTTCGAGCACCAGGTGACCGGCGTCTCGGTCTCGGAGGACAACCGGATCTTCGTGAATTTCCCGCGCTGGACCGAGGACACTGCGGTGTCGGTGGCCGAAGTCGGCAAGGACGGCAGCCTGCGCCCCTACCCGGACCAGGAATGGAACGCCTGGCGCAATGCGCGCAAGGATGAACTGCCGCCCGACCGGCACTGGGTCTGCGTGCAGAGCATCGTCGCCGACGGCCGCGGCAGCCTGTGGGTGCTGGATCCGGCCGCGCCCGCGCAGGCCCACCTGGTCTCCGGTGGGGCCAAACTGGTGCAGATCGACCTGGCCACCGACCGGGTCAGCCGCAGCATCGCCTTCGACGAGAAAGCCGCCCCGCAGGGCTCCTACCTGAACGACGTGCGCTTCTCGAACGACGGCAAACATGCCTTCATCACCGATTCGGGCGTGGTCGGAGCGATCCTGGTCGTCGATCTTGCCGCCGGCAAGACGGTGCGCCTGCTCGACGGCCATCCGTCCACCCAGATGAAGAAGGGGTTGAACGTGAAGGCCGACGGCGCGGAGCTGCGCCGGCCGGATGGGCGCGGCGTCGAGTTCTCGGCCGACGGCATCGCCTTGTCCGATGACGGCCAGTGGCTGTACTGGCAGGCGATCAAGGGCGATACCCTGTACCGCATCGCCACGTCAAGCCTGCTGGGCGCGGGCATGCAGGGGCAGGACGTGGGCGGCGAGGTCGAGGAGTTCGGCAAGAACGGCGTCTCGGACGGCCTCCTGATCCCGCGCGGGACCAACCGGATGCTGCTCAGCGCCGTCGAGGACGATGCGGTGAAAGTGCGCGACCTCGACGCCGGGCCCGGCGGCCAGCCCGAGATCCTGGTGCAGGACAAGCGCCTGCGCTGGCCGGACACCTTTACCCAGGGCCCGGACGGCACGGTCTACGTGACCACCTCGCATATCCAGGATTCGGCCTTCTTCAAGCCGGATGCGCCGCCTGCCCTGCCGACCCAGCTGTGGAAGCTGGTCGGCGGACAGTTCTAGGCCTTACTTGATGTAGTAGCCGGACACTTTCCAGCTGCCGTCCGGCTCGCGCATCGGCACCACGGTCTCGACGCCGGCCTTGTTGGCGAACTCGGTCTGGTACTGGATCACGACATACTCGCCCGCGGGGGCGTTGGGAAGGCTCGTGGTGTGATGGGCGCGCAAGAAGCTGCGCGACCGCACGGCGCCATACGGCGCGCGCGTCTTGCGCATGGCGTCATTCCATTGCTGCTGCGTCACCAGGCCGCGGAAGCTCGCTGCGGTCCGCGACCAGCTGCCGGCATAGTCGGCTCCATCGACCAGGGGCAGCCAGGCTTCGGCCGCGGCGGCGGCGGCCTGCGTCGGCGTGGCGGATTCCTGCGCGATGGCAGGCTGCACGCATACTGCAAGGCTCAATAAGGCGGCGGCAAACTTCATGGCGATCTCCGGTCGTGGCTGGTAGCGGTGCCACCAGCATACCGGATCATCTTCGCAACAATGTCTCGCATTGTTGCATCTAGCTCAAGCTACCTTGGCCTGGAATTCCGAAGAAGCGATATCGGCCAGGTCGCACAGCGCCTGCAGTTCGGCCGAACGCAGGCGGCGCGGTTCGCGGTCGATCACGCACAAGGTCCCCATCGGCAGGCCGGAACGGTCGCGCAGCGGCACGCCCGCATAGAAGCGGATGTGCGGCTCGGCCAGCACCAACGGGTTCTCGCGGAAGCGCTCGTCGGTGGCGGCGTCTTCGACCATGAAGGGCGCATCCTGCAGGATGGCGTGCGAGCAGAAGGCCCATTCGCGCGGCGTCTCCTGCGGCCCCAGGCCGACGCGCGCCTTGAACCATTGGCGGCGCGCGGTCAGCAGCGACACCAGGGCGATCGGCGAGGCGGTGACGGTGGCCGCCAGCCGCACGATGCGGTTGAAGCGCTCTTCCTGTGGGCTGTCGACCAGCCTGGACGCCGCGAGCGCCGCCAGGCGGCGCGGCTCATCGGCGATGGTCGGGAATGTTTCGTCCCCCTGCAGCAGGAATTCCGGATCGGTCGGCGCCTGCACCAGCGTTTCGCCGGAAAGCGCGCCCGACAAGGGTCCTGCACGGTCCAGCATGGCCTGGATCGTACTTTGACGGGTACGCCGATGGCCCCCCGGGGTTTTCCACGAGGGGATGGCGCCGCTCTCCATCCATAACTGAACGGTGCTGGTTGCGACGCCCAGCATGCGCGCCGCGGCACTGGTAGTGAGGATCGGGTCCTCTTCGGTGAACTTGCTCTGCATTAGCGGTCCTGGTTATCCCTTGAAGTATACCCGAAATGACGAAATCCCTCATTTCAAACCCGCATTCTAGAGATGAGTTTCAGATATACACAATTAACTCAAATTCAGTTGCAAATAAGAAATTACACATACATACTCTTGCGCAATTTAAGCAGATTCAATTATTCAGTTACTAACTTTTCGTTCATTTACCTGAAAAGGCCATCATGCACTTCTTCCAGCGCGCGGGCATTGCAACCAGGCTAAGCACGGCATTTGCCCTGATTTTGTCGCTCACGCTCATCCTCGCGGCGTTCTCGGTGTCGCGCGTGAACAGCATCGAACGTGCACTGCACAGCTTTGACTCGGTCCGGAACAGCGAACTCGAACCCCTGTATGCCGCGCGCGAAGCGCTGGCCCAGACCGGCATCGCGGCGCGCAATGCCTACATCTTCCAGGACGACGCCGCGGCCCGGCGCGAGCTCGACCTGGTCGACGCACGCAAAGCCGAGTACCTGGCTGCCCTCGCCCGCCTCGACCCGGTCCTGCGCGACAACGCGCAGTACGACAAGGTGCGCGAGGGCATGCTGACCATGGCACGCGAGCTGGAACGGCCGCGCGCCTATCGGGCGAGCGGCGACATGGAAGGCTTCGGCCGCTTCCTGGTCGAGGAATGCAGCCCGCTGCGCCGGAGCATCGTGGCCGACATCGACGTGCTGCTCAAGGGGTTGCAGGCACGTACCGCCGAGGCCGTCCAGCTTGCCAAGGCCGAGGCCGCGGGGACGCGCTACTGGATCACCGGCCTGAGCATGCTGGCCGTGGTCCTGTGCGTGCTGGTGGCGCTGGTGCTGGTGCGCAGCCTGCTGGCCCAGCTCGGCGGCGAACCGGCCTACGCCGCCCGGGTGGCGCGCGCCATCGCCGGCGGCGAGCTGCACCAGGCGGTGGACACGGCCCGCGCCCGGCCGTCCAGCCTGCTGTATGCGATGAGCGCGATGCGCGACGGCCTGAGCGGCATCGTCGGCAAGGTCCGCGGCGGCACCGACGCGATCGCCTCGGCATCGATCCAGATCGCTTCGGGCAATCTCGACCTGTCGACCCGCACCGAGACCCAGGCCGCCGCGCTGGCCGAGGTGGCAAGCTCGATGAAGCAGCTGATCGAGTCGGTGCGCCGGAACGCCGAGTACGCGGCGCAGGCCAGCCAGCTGGCCGGCACCGCGTCAACCATCTCGGTCAAGGGCGGCGCGGCGGTGGAGGAAGTGGTCACAACGATGCAGCTGATCGACACCTCCTCGAAGAAGATCGTCGACATCATCGCGGTCATCGACGGCATCGCCTTCCAGACCAATATCCTGGCGCTGAACGCGGCGGTCGAAGCGGCGCGCGCCGGCGAACAAGGGCGTGGATTCGCCGTGGTGGCGAGCGAGGTGCGCAACCTGGCGCAGCGCTCCGCCGCGGCCGCCAGGGAGATCAAGGCGCTGATCGAGGACTCGGTGAGCAAGGTCGGCCTGGGCGCGGCGCTGGTGGGCGAAGCCGGCGAGACGATCCGCCAGGTGGTCGACGGCGTGCACCGCGTCACCGACATCATGGGCCACATCAGCAGCGCGACCGGCGCCCAGCGCGCCGACATCGAACGTGTGGACGACGCCATCGCGCGCCTGGACGAGATGACGATCCAGAATGCGGCGCTGGTCGAACAGGCGGCAGCGGCAGCGCAGTCGCTGCGCCGGCAGGCGGCCGAGCTGGCGGCGGTGGTGGATACCTTCCAGCTCGAAGAGGAAAGGTCGTCGGCGCGCCAGGCGGCGCGTCCGTGATCAGCCCGGGCCGGGGTGGTTGAACACCTGCCGCAGGTAGGCCAGGAAGGTCTCGTCGGTGCACATCGACTTGCCCGGCGTATCCGACAGCTTGGCCACCGGCTGTCCGTTGCAGTGGGTGAGCTTCATCACGATGTTCAGCGCCTGATAGGGCGTGTCGTTGGTGAGCTTGGTGCCGATGCCGAAGCCCAGCATGGTGCGGTCGGCGAAGTGGCGGTACAGGGAGAGCGCCTTGGGCACCGTGAGCGCGTCCGAGAACACCAGGCGCTTGCTGCGCGCATCGATGCGCAGTTTGGCGTAATGCGCCAGGGCCTTCTCGCCCCACTCCACCGGGTCGCCCGAATCGTGGCGCAGGCCGTCGAACAGCTTGGCGAAATACAGGTCGAAGTCGCGCAGGAAGGCGTCCATCCCGACCACGTCGGTGAGCGCGGTACCCAGGTCGCCCCGGTATTCCTGCACCCAGTCTTCCAGCGCCGCCTTCTGGAAGTCGCGCAGGCGCACCCCGAAGGCCTGGTAGGCCTGCAGGTACTCGTGCGCCATGGTCCCGATCGGCACCAGGTTGTACTTGTGCGCCAGGTAGACGTTCGAGGTGCCCTTGAAGAACTGCGGCAGCTCGCGCGCCATGGTCTGCACCACCTCGTCGTGCCACTCGCCGGAAAAGCGCCGGCGCACGCCGAAGTCGAAGAACTCGAAAGGCGTGGCGCGTGCCGGCTCCTCCGCGAAAGCGCGCAATTCGTCGATCTTCTGCTGCAGGCGCAGGCGCGCCTCGAGGATCGCGGCCTGCTGGTCGAAGCGGCGGAAGTACAACTCGTTGACGATGTAGAGCACGAAGATCTCGAAACCCATCACGTGCACCAGCGGACCGGTGGCGCGGATGCGCAGGTGCGGGCCGTCGGTCTCGACCTGGATGAACTTGCGCTGGAAGCGGAACAGCGTGAGGAAGTCGGCGAAGTCGCTCTTGATGAAGCGCAGGCTGCGCAGGTAGGCGACTTCGTGGTCTTCGAACAGCATCGAGCACAGGTGGTCGAGCTCGCGCTCGACGTCATCCTTGAGCTCGGCCAGCGGATAGGCCGGCTGGTTCCGGCACAGGAATTCGTATTCGCCGATCGCGTCCGGGTGGCTGTGCAGCAGCGCCTGCCACATGGTGAACTTGTACAGGTCGGTCTCTAGCAGGCTGCGGACGACGGGCTTCATCAGGCTCCTTCAGGCGGTGGCGGGATGTTTCTTGGTGCGCTTCTTCGGCGCCAGCATGGTGCCGGTGCAGCCGGGCGTGCCGCAGCGGCAGGCGAACAGCTTCTTGAGGGCAGGCGTGTGGCGCTCGTCGTAGATCAACGCGTAATTGTAGTTCAGCTCTTCGCCGGGGGCGATGTCGCGCATCGCGTGGATGTAGACCCGCCCTTCGTCCTCGAAGGCTTCGCAGTTGGGCGAGCAGGCGTGGTTGATCCAGCGCGCCGCATTGCCGTGGCTGCCGCCATCGATCACGCGGCCGTCCGCCAGCGTGAAGTAGAAAGTGTGGTTGATCGGTCCGCCTGCCTCGGCCGCGCGCCGGGTCGCCTCGTCCCAGCTGATGCGCTCGCCCCGGTACTCGATGATGCGCTCGCCGGCGCCGATCGGCTTGAGCGCGAACACGCCGTTGCCGTGGACGGGAGACTTCCTGACTTCATAGGCCTTGGCGGCGGCAGTGCGGGCTCTGGTGCTCATCGGGTCCTTGTCTGGTGTTGCATGTCGAGCACGTATTATGGAGCCAATCGCTCCCGCGATGCCGCACATTTTGAAGCGCCGCGACCCGGTCAGGCCGGCGCCGGCGCTTGCGGATCGCAGGGCAGCATCCCTGTGCTGGACGCCAGCCGCTCCGCGCTCCAGCCGTCGCCGAGCAGGATCATCCGGGTATGGAAATCGTCGCCCAGGCAGGGCGCGGCGCCTGGCGCCTGCTGGCGCAGCTTCTTGTCGCGCAGCGTCACGTACAGCAATTCGCGCCGCCGCGCCAGGGACAGCCAGAGCGCATGGGCGCCGGCCGACTGGCGCGCACCGCTGATCAGGCAGTTCCCGCCTTGCAGCCACCAGCGGTAGATGGCGGTCGCGATTCCCTTGCGCTGGTAGGGAGGCGCAAACTTGGAATGCGGCGCGCGCAGGTGGCGGTCGGCGCGCCGGTCCAGCTCGACCAGGCGGTTGAACACCGTGTAGCCCGCCAGGCGGCGCAGCTGCAGGTCTTCCGCATACACATAATGCTCGCCGTCGGCCTCGCGGTGGCGGAACACCAGAGCGGGATATTCGCCGGGCGCCACCGGCACGGTGGCCATCCCGTGCAGTCGGTGGCCGGGGCGCTGCATGCGGCGGTACAGTTCATCGAGCTCGCGCCCCAGGTCGTCGGGGCGATGCACCACGTCGATCCGCAGTTCCGCGGGACGCTGCCAGGCCCAGCCGAAGCCCGGCGCCAGGATGCTAGCCATCGGCTGCTCCGCAGCGCGGCACCCAATGGCCGCTCAGCAGCTGGCGTGGCCGTTCGCTCGCGTGCACCTGCGCGCTGCAGTCCCAGCGGTCCTGCTGGATCGCCAGACCGGCGAACACGCCGTAGCCTTCCCCGGCACGGATCTCTTCGCCGGCCAGCAGGCTTTCGCCGGCCCGGATCGCCCCCGCAGCGGTCAGGGCGCCATTGGCCTTGATGCCCCAGGCGGCTTCGAGATGCCCGCCGCTCTCGATGCTGCCGCCCGATTCGATGCCGCGGCCGGCGCGGATGTCCGCCTGCCCCGTGATCGCGCCGCCGGCGCGGATGCCCTGCTCGCAGCGCGCCGGGCCGCCCAGCACGATCTCGTGTCCGGCGCTGCAGTCGCCATCCAGGGACAGCGTGCCGCCGCAGGCGATGTCCCAGCCGGCCCGCAGCGAGCCGGCCACGCGCATGTCGCCCAGCACATGGATGCCCCAGCCGGCGTCGACGCCGCCCCCGGCCGTCAGCGTGCCGGCGCACTGGATGCCGCCGCCGGCGCGGATGTCGTCGCCGCCTTCGATCGACTGGCCGGCGCGGATGCCGCCGCCGGCGCGGATGGCGCCGCCGGTCCTGAGCACGGTGTCGATCTCGATGTTGCCCTTCACCTCGAGCGAGCCGGCGAACACCAGGGCCTCGGCCTCGATCGCGTCGACCGTCATCACCGCCGAGCTCGGGCCGAACTGCGCCAGCAGCCAGCAAGCGTCGTCCACCCGTCCGGCGGCGACCAGGGCGTCGAGCAGGGGCTGGTAGTCGCTGCCCTGCGCGTGGTGTTGCAGGAACCAGCGGAAGCCTTCCGCACAGGGACGCTTCGTCTTGATGAAATTCTTGTTCAGATCCATGTGATTCTCTTCTTGCATAGGACGGCCGGCCGCGCTGCGACAGCGCGCGGCCGGCGGCAGTATCGGTGAAATCGGCGGGGCTGCCTATTCGCCCGGGTCCGTACGGGAAACCCGTAGAGACGCGGCTAGGCTGCGGGGGGCAGGCTGGCCGGCAGTGCCAGGATGTCGCAGTCGGAGCGGGCCAGCGCCTCGCCGACGAGGCTGCGCAGGAACAAGCGCCGCAGCCGCGCCGTCCGCTCGTTCGGCAGCACCAGGAGGTCGGGCTGCAGGCGCCGCTCCGCATACTGGAGCACGGTGGGCGCGTAGCCATGCTCGACGATGCGCACGACGCCGTCGGGCGCGCCCATGCCTTGCAGGGCGTCTTCGCGCTGCTGCTGGACCAAGGCCTCGATCCGGTCTTCGCCGGCGCCGGAGGCGCGCAGCCGGTTCTCACCCTTGCGCTCGAGCGCCGCCAGCAGCACGATCTCGGCCCCGGGCGCGACGCCGCCGAGGTGCGCGAGCGTCTCGGTGATGGAAACGGCGGGGTCGACCAGCACCAGGGCGCGCCGATAGGCATGCGCGGCGTCGCGCCTGACCATCAGCACCGGATGTGCGGCGCCGTGCGCGATGCCTGGTGCGAGACGCAGTGAATGGCGGCCCGGGCCCCAGGCGCGGTACGCTTCGACCACGCTCAGGCGCGCCTGGCCGAAGCGCTTGCACAGCTCGGCCCCGCTGCACGGCACGCCGCGGTGGGCTTCGACCTCGAACAGGAATCCGGTCTGGCGCTCGACCAGCCGGGCGAGCTGCTCCAGGCGTTCGCGCTGGTGGCGCGCGCAGGCCTCGGCGCTCATGCCGCGCACGAGATGCTGGAGACCGTAATGATGGAAGTGCACCAGCAGGCCCCGCTCTCCACGCTGCTGCGCGAGGCAGGCGGCGCGGCGCGCCACCTGCACGGTCCTGTCGGACCATTCGGCCGCAACCAGCGTCCAGTCGCGCACCGCGCCCTCCTTCGTCATCTCCATCGGTCCTCCAGGGCGCCCAGTGCGCTACCTGCGCATCGACGGCTGCCCGACGCCTCCAGTATAATGAGGCGCCGATGCCACCACATCCGCAGCCCGCGTAAGGGAAGCCCTTAGCCTGGCGCGCCCGACACGACGGGGCGCATCCGAGGAATCCGCCATGTTCGATCTCCGTGCCGTCCGCGCCGCCTGGCTCGGCGGTGCTTTCTGCCTTGCCTATGTCGCCCTGGACGTGACCAGCGGTCCCGAGGCGCGCCACCAGACCATCGCCCCGGTCTGGCACCCCGCGGCGGGCCTGGCGCTGTTCCTGGTCCTGCGCTGCGGGCGCCGGGCGGCCCTGCCGCTGGTCCTGGCCGCCCTGCTGGCGGCCGCGATCACCCCGGCCCTGCCGGCGCGGCCGGCATTCTCGCTCCTTATCGGGCTGCTGCCCCCGGCCATCTACCTGGCCGTGGGCACGGCAATGCGCCGCCACCTGCCCGGCAGCGCCTTCCATGCGAGCCACCAGGGCCTGCTGCTGTGGGCGGTGTTCGCCACCATGGGCAGCCTGGCCGGCGCCCTCGCCTACGCCAGCCTGCTGCACGGGCCGGAGGTGTTCGCCACGCGCGGATGGCTGGACGTGGTGGCGCGCTACGCAATCGCAGAGACCGCCGGAATGCTGGTGGTGGTGCCGATCTGCCAGTTCCTGCTCGACGAGGAGCTGCGCGCGGCCTACCTCGGCCGGATCCTGCGCTGGGAAACCGCCGCCTACATCGCCCTGATGGCCGCGGTGCTGGCGGTGGCGCTGCAGCGGCCCGCGCCGGAATCGCTAGCCTACTACCTCCTGATCCTGCCGCTGGCCTGGTCGGCCGCGCGCCAGGGCATGGCCGGCGCCGTCACGGCCGCCCTGGTGCTCGAGATCGGCGTCACCGTGGCCTCGTTGCGCCCGATCGCCTACGCCGCGCAGATGCCGAACGTGCAGATGCTGGTGCTCACCCTGACCCTGTCCGGTTTCCTGATCGGCATCGCCGTCGACGTCGCGCGCCGCGCCAGCCACGAGCTGCGCCATTCGCTGCGGCTGGCGGCGGCCGGCGAGATGGCGGGCGCGGTCGCGCATGAACTGAACCAGCCGCTGACCGCCCTGTCCATGTACGGCAGCGCCTGCGAGCGCCTGATGGCGCGCGGCGACAGCGAGGAACTGCTGCAGAAGACCATCCGCGCCATGGTCGCGGAATCGCAGCGCGCCTCGGAGGTGCTCAAGCGCCTGCGCGAGTTCTTCCGTACCGGGACCACCTCGCTGGCGCCGGTGGCCCTGCCCGCGCTGGTGGGAGACATGCTCGCTTCCTTCGCCGACCAGGCCGCCCGGGAAGGGGTACGCCTGGAAGCGGGGCCGCTGCCCGACGCCTGCGTGCTGGGCGACCGGGTGCAGCTCGAGATCGTGCTGCGCAACCTGCTGTCGAACGCCATCCATGCGGTGGCTTCGATGCCGGCGGGCGTCGAGCGCCGGATCGCGCTGGACGCCGGCGTCGAAGGCGGATCGGTGTGGATCCGCATCGCCGACAACGGCCCGGGCATCGCCGACAAGATCCGGGCGCGCCTGTTCGAACCCTTCATCTCGCTGAAGTCCAGCGGCCTGGGCCTGGGACTGGCGATCAGCCGCGCCATCATCGAGACCCACGGCGGCGCACTCAGCGTCGAACCGGGGCGCCACGCCATCCTGAGAATCACCCTGCCGGCCCACAGCGAGGACGGCGAAAGGACCTCCTGACATGAACCGCAACCAGACCGTGTACATCGTCGACGACGACGCCGCCGTGCGCGACGCGCTCGGCCTGCTGCTGAGCCTGCATGGCTACCGGACTGCCTTCTTCTCCGACGCGGACTCGTTCCTGCGCGCGTGGACGAGCGAGGCCAGCGGATGCCTGCTGCTCGACATCCGCATGCCGGGAATGGATGGATTGAGCCTGCAGAAGAAGCTGCGCGAACTGGGCAGCCGCCTGCCGGTCCTGATCATCACCGGCCATGGCGACGTGCATTCGGCGCGCGAAGCCTTCCGTTCGGAAGCCGTCGATTTCCTGGAAAAGCCGCTGCAGGAAGGGCCGCTGGTCGCGGCCATCGAAGAAGCGCTGGCGCGGGCGGCGCAGCCGGGCGCCGGCCAGGCTTCGCCCGAGTACCTGAAACGCCACGCCAGCCTGACCCCGCGCGAGCGCGAGGTGATGGAGCTGGTCGTGGCGGGGCGGCACAACCGCGAGATCGCCGAAGAACTCGGGATCAGCGTGCGCACCGTGGAAGTGCACAAGTCGCGGGTGATGGAGAAACTGCAGGTGGATTCGATCGCGGACCTGGTCCGCCAGCACCTGCAGAATCCGATCGGATAGTCAGGCCGCGCGCAGCGCCTCGGCCTGCGCGGCCGGCAGCGCGCCGCCCGGCTGCGCCACCGCCACCTCGCCGAACAGCAGCTGCCCGGCCAGCAGCGCCGCCAGGGCGGCCGCCATGGTCTTGAGCACCGTGCGCCGCCATTGCGCATTGCGCTCCACTAGGTGCTTCGCCAGGCGCCGCTTGCTGCGCCGCTCCATTCGCTGTTCCATCCGCTGCTTGGCGCGCAGCGCCGCATCCCGGCCAAACAATCCCGGTCGATACATTGACATTCCGTCCTCCAGTTCGCCCCTGATTCGGGGCCTTCATCATGTGGCGGCGCCTGGGCCGCGGGTCGTCGTCGCAAGTGGGCTCGGGAGCTGCGCAGGGGCGGGCCGGAAGGCCGCGCCGGCGCAATCCCGAGCTCAGGCGAGGCCGGCGTGGCCTCGCATCCGGCGCAACCGGTACATGACGATGGGAGTGACAGGAATCATGCCGTCAGCCGTGCCTGCGTGCCAACGCCGCGTCGAGCTGGCGACCGGCCAGCACCAGGCCTTCGCGCAGGGCGGCGGCGTCGCCCGTGCGCACCGCCAGCGCGGCTTCGAGCGCATCCCGGAACGGCAGCAGGGCCAGGGCCAGGTCCTGGTGTCCATAGCGGGCCGCGAGCGCGAGATCGGCCGTGGCGCGCCGCCGGGCATGGCCGAGTTCCTCCATTGCCCCATCGAGCTGGCGCTGCAGCGCCGCGATACGGCGTCCGGTGGCAGCGATGCGTTCCTCGATCCCGGCACAGTTCATCTCGGTCATGGGCTTCTCCTTTCCGGTGGGTTGCAAACTGGGTGGTATGGGGCCGGCGGCGGGATGCGCGCCGGCGCGTCCACCCCGACGATGTCGACCAGCATGGAGCGCGCGTTCGGCAGCTCGATCTCCACGCTGCAGCCTTCGGCATGCCCGAGCAGCCCCAGCGCCAAGGGCGACAGGATGGTCACCCGCGCCAGCAGGGCGTTGGCGTCATACGGGCAGGCGATCACGATCGAACTCAGCTCGCGCGCGCCGTCCGAGCGGTAATGGACCGTTGCCCCCAGCGACACGTGGCGTGGCGCAGCGTCGGTCTCGGGCAGCGGCAGGGACGAAGCGAGCAAGGCCGCGAGCTTGCGTCCGGACGGGTCGCGCACCTCCGCACCGATGCCCTGTTCGCGTGCGAACCGATGGAGGATCGCCAGGTCATGCTGGCTCAGGTAATGCTTGTTGCACATACAATGCCTTTCCCAGCCCGGAATGGGCTGGCCGACAGTCAGGAAACCGGACGGGCGCCGGAGGAATCAATCTGCACGCGCAGGCGGCAGCAGCAGCAGGTCGCACTCGGTGCGGGCCAGCAGTGCGCGCAGGCGCGCGCGCCAGCGCCACGCCGCCCAGGGGCCGCCGCCGCCATCGGCCAGCACCAGCAGGTCCGGGCGGGCCATGGCGGCATGCGCCGCGACCGCCGCGTGCCACGGCTCGCGC
>NZ_DKJX01000007.1:0-31796 GCF_002454935.1 Massilia sp. UBA6681 | reverse complement strand
ATCGTCAGGCTAGTTATATGCAAAGCCCGCTCAGTTAAGTCTGAGCGGGCTTTTTGCTTTTCTGCGCCGCCTAACGGGAGGCAGCGCGCGCTCATACGTTCCCACCAGCTCACATTGCTCGAGGATGTGGCCCAGCATGGCCTGCTCGAGTTGCTTCTTCGTCGGGTGTCCGAGATCCGGCAGCACTACATCCAATGCATACAGCTTGTGGAAGTAGCGGTGCCTGCCCACCGGCGGACAGGGGCCCCCGTAAGCCGTTCTTTTCCAATCGTTCAGGCCGCTCCGTGTCCCCCTCGGCAGTTCGGCTTCGGGAACGCCGCCGCTCAGCCCGTTCGCTTCGGGCGGAATGTTATAGAGAACCCAGTGTACCCATGTCATCTTGGGTGCCGCCGGGTCGGGCGCATCCGGATCGTCGATCACCAGCGCAAAGCTTTTGGCAGCAGCCGGTGCGCCCGACCAGGACAGTGAGGGCGAACGGTCGGCGCCGTCACAGGTATGCTCCACAGGAATGCTGCTTCTCGCGCTGAAATCGGACGAGGCAAGGACCAGGCTCATGGTCGTCTCCGTCTTCGATGACGGCGCACCGTGCGGCGCCGCTTCGCCGGGGGAAACGTGTCATCGATGCCGACGGCGTTCTCCCCGCGTCGTTTGACAGCCCCGGACCCTGCGCGTTACACGCCATTGCACGCGTGGCGAGCAGACATAAAAAAAGCGGGGCTGCGCCCCGCTCATCGGCCTGCCGGAAGCGCGTCTAGACGCCCCAGAGGACGTCGGTATGCTGGTCGCGGGCGGAGCGCAGCATTTCCAGCAGCGGAAATGCGCGCGTCGAGAAGGTCACGACTTCGATCGGTTCGTGCTCGTTATCTTCGTTTTCGCCATGGTGGGCCTGCACGTCGCGCTCGACTTGTTCGGAAATCTGGTGCTTGCGGCTTTCCTCGATTTCGCCCTCGAGCAGCGCGACGGCGCGAGGCGCTTCTTCCGCGGTGATGACGCCGCGTTCCGTATCCTTGTGCAGCAGGTCCAGGATACGTTTGGCGTGTTCCTGGTACATCAGAACCTCAGGATAGGATTTACATTTGAATGTAATCAACATAGCTGTGCCCATTGATTTGTTAGTGACTAAACGATAACACGTCTTGGAAATGCTTTCATCCCGCGCACGCACTCAGGGGCGTGGCCGGCGAAAGAGCCGGGACATGCCCAGTGTTGCCAGTGCACCCAGCGCCGCGAAGGCTGCGCCGACCACGGTTCGATCGGTCGGGCCGGCGGCGATCGACGCCAGGCACCAGGCCAGCGCGCCCCAGCACAGGCTGTTGAACATCCCGAGGATCGAGCTCAGGAGATCGCCCTTCCCACGCGCCACGTAATCGCTGCGCAAACCCGGACGGCCGCACCAGTGCACGATCACCGCCGACGCGCACACGGCGCCGGTCACGGCCCCCGCAGCTCCCAGTCCAGCGAGCGGCGCACGCACGATCAGCCAGGCCAGCGGCGCCAGCACCAGGACCAGGCAGGGCAGCACCGCCGCTGCCAGCTTGGCATTGCGCACGGTCCCTGGCGGCGCGGGCGAGAGGCGCAACAGGTCGGGCGCGTCTTCCGCCGACAAGATAATCCAGGCCAGGGACGCGGTCAGTGAACTGCACAGCAGCGTCAGCCCGGCCGCCATGGCAGGCAGCTGCACCTCGCTGCGTTTGAAGATGATGAAGAACAGCGGCAGCAGATAGATCAGCTGCAGCGCGACATGCGAGATGAGCTGCGGGTCGCGCAGGATCAGGCGCCATTCCTTGAGCAGCATCGTCGTGAACAGGCTGCGGCCGAAGCCAAAGCGCAGGCCGCCGGCCGGCCGGCGCGCCGCGCGGCTGGACGACGCGGCCTGCTGCAGGCCGTGGACGAAGAACCGGTGGGTCCGTGCCGCGGTGAACACGAAGACTGCCGCCGCCAGGGCCACGAGGCCCAGCAGGGGCAGTGGCTCGCCCAGCAGCGCACGGCCCGGCAGCCAGACCGGACTTCCGGCCCCCAGTGCGCCGTTCTCGGCGAAGGCACGCGCGAACGCGGCCGCGGCGCGCGTCTCCATCGAGCGCGAAAACTGCGCGAACACCTGGGACAGGATGAAGATCAGCGCGCCGGCCAGGGCGCCGATCACCTGCGCGACGATGCGCGTGCGCCGCGCGCCGATGAGCCGCACCAGCCCGAGCGTCATCAGCATGGCTGCGCAGGCGACGATCGTCACGGTTCCCAGAAGGACCGGATAGACGGCGAGCCAGCCCACGTGGCCGAGCAGTGCGCCCGCATGGGCGAAGGGCGCCAGGAAGAACAGGTAGAGGGCGGCAGTACCTGCAGCCACCGTGCCGAGGCGGACGGTGAAGATGCTGCGCGAGGGCAGGGGCGAGGACAGCAGCAGGTCGAGGTCGCCCCGCTCGAACAGCACCAGCACGCTCGACTTCAGGGCGCTGGAGAGCATGAAGGTCATGCTGCCGTACAGCAGGGCGCTCACCGCGACCAGCACCCGCGGATCGCGCAGATCGATGCCGGCGGTGCGCCACACGATAAACAAGGCAATCGCGTGCAGGGCCAGCCAGGCCAGCCCGACGACGGCGAGTCCGGCCAGCCCGGGACGCCGTTGCGACTTCTCCGATTTGCTCGAGCCCGCGCTGAACCACATGAGCCGCAGCTCGTGCCGGAACAGCCAGGGGATGCTGCCCGCTTGTGCACTCATAAGCATGCGCTCATGGCTGCGCGGTGAGCTGCAGGAACACGTCCTCGAGGCTGCCGCCGCTGGTGCGCTCGCGCAGCTCGGCCAGCGTGCCCTCGGCGATCAGGCGCCCCTCGCGGATGATCCCGATGCGTTGTGCCAGTCGTTCCGCTACCTCGAGGATGTGGGTGGTGAGGATGACGGTGCCGCCCTTGGCCACATGGGACAGCAGCAGGTCCTTGACCTGGCGCGCGGCGGCCGCGTCCAGTCCCGTCAGCGGTTCGTCGAGGATCAGCAGTTCCGGTTCGTGGATCAGCGCGCCGGCCAGCGCCAGCTTCTGCTTCATCCCGCGCGAAAACCCTTCGGTCAGTTCGTGCGCGTGCGGGCTCAGGTCGAGCCAGTCGAGCAGCGCGCGTGCGCGCGGCTCGGCGGCGCGCGCCTCCACGCCCCACAGGCCGGCGACGAACTCGAGGTATTCGGTGGGCTTGAGCTTCCCGTACAACATGGGGTCGTCCGGCAGGTAGGCCATCCTGCGCTTGGCATCGAGTGGCGCCTGCGCCAGGTCGATGCCGAGCACTTCGATGCGGCCGGCATCCGGCGCCACCAGTCCGGTCACCATGCGCAGCGTCGTGGTCTTGCCGGCGCCGTTCGGGCCGAGCAGGGCGTACAGCTCGCCGCGGCGCACCTCCAGCTCCAGGCCATCGACCGCCGGACGGCCGAAGGACTTGGACAGGCCGCTGGTCCGCAGGGCCGGGCTAGTGTCCGCCATCATTGCGGCTTGAACGAGGACAGGAACTGCTCGGTGTGCTCGGGCGGCATCGCGCCCGGCGTGCCCACCACGATCACCTGGTACACGCGCGTGCCTTTCGCAACGAAGCGCCCGACCAGGCGCACCGGGCCGCTGTTGCCCTTGCCGACCGCGTCGACGTCCAGCGTCGCGCCGGCGGGCGTCGCGGCGTTCTTTTCCGCGGCATCGCTGGCCCCGATATTGCGCAGCAGGGCCTGGCGCATCGCGGGCAGGGTGGCCTGGGCCAGGGCCGCATCCGGCGCGACCGCGGTGCCGACGGCGAAGGTCGTGCCTTCCACCTCGGCGGCCGTCATCGTCATGTCGACCTTGATGCCACCCAGGTCGATGACGCGCGTGTGCGTCGCCGGCTTGGCCGGGAACAGCACCTTGAAGGCGCCTTCGGCGCTGGTGTAGTCGCGCCAGTTATAGGTGGGCGAGCAGCCCGCCAGCAGGACCGCGGACAGCGAAGCGAGGACAAGTTGTTTGATGTGCATGCCACGATGGTAACAGGAGGCGCGCCCCGCGGATACTCCCTGCCGTCACGCCTTGAAGGCGCGCCGGTACTGGATCGCTTCCGCGATATGCTCGGCCGCGACGTGCTGCGCGCCGCCCAGGTCGGCCACCGTGCGCGCCACCTTGAGCACGCGGTGGTAGGCGCGCGCCGACCAGTGCAGCTGCTGCATCGCGGCGCGCAGCAGGCGTTCGCCGGCCGCGTCCGGGCGGCAGTAGCGGTCGATCTCGCGCGGCGCCAGGCCCTGGTTCGGCTTGCCCTGGCGCGTCAGCTGCAGCGCATGCGCCTGCGCCACGCGTGCGGAGATCGCGGCGCTGCTCTCGCCGTCGGCCTGGGCGCCGATGCTCTCCGCCGGCATGGCCGCCACCGCCAGCTGGATGTCGATGCGGTCGAGCAGGGGGCCGGAGACGCGGTCCTGGTAGCGCTGCGCGCTTTCTGGCGTGCAGCGGCATTTTCCGGACACGTGTCCGAGCCAGCCGCAGGGGCAGGGGTTCATCGCCGCCACCAGCTGGAAGCGCGCCGGGAAGTCGGCCTGGTGCGCCGCGCGCGAGATCGTGATCTGGCCCGATTCGAGCGGCTCGCGCAGCACTTCCAGCACGCGCCGGTCGAACTCCGGCAATTCGTCGAGGAAGAGCACGCCGTGGTGGGCCAGCGAGACCTCGCCCGGACGCGGCGGGCTGCCGCCGCCCACCAGTGCGACGCTCGAGGCGCTGTGATGCGGACTGCGAAACGGCCGCCGGCCCCAGCGCTGCGGCGAGAAGCTGCCGGCGATCGACTGTACCGCGGCCGACTCCAGCGCCTGTTCCTCGCTCATCGGCGGCAGCAGGCCGGCGAAGCGCGAGGCCAGCATGCTTTTCCCCGCGCCCGGCGGTCCGATCAGCAGCACCGAATGCGTACCCGCGGCCGCCACCTCCAGCGCGCGCTTGGCGCTCTGCTGGCCCTTCACTTCCGCGAAATCGGGATAGTCGATGGCGCTTGCGGGCGCCTGGCCGCGGTGGCGCGCCAGCGGGGCAGCGCCCGCACCGCGCACGAAGTGGGCGCACACCTCGAGCAGGGTGCGCGCCGGGTAGATCGCGGCGTCGCCCACCAGTGCGGCCTCGTCGGCATTGGCCAGCGGCAGGACGAAGGCGCGCGCTTGGTCTTCGCTCTCGCGCCGCATGGCGAAGCTCATCGCCAGCGCGCCGCGGATGGGCCGCAGTTCGCCGGACAGCGACAGCTCGCCGGCAAACTCGTAGCGCGCCAGCGCCTCGGCCGGGATCTGCTGCGAAGCCGCCAGGATGCCGAGCGCGATCGCCAGGTCGAAGCGGCCGGATTCCTTCGGCAGGTCGGCCGGCGCCAGGTTGACGGTGATGCGGCGCGGGGGAATGGTAAAGCCCGAGTTCTGCAGCGCCGCGCGCACGCGGTCCTTGGCTTCGCGTACCTCGGCATCGGGCAGGCCGACGATGGTGAAGGCGGGGAGGCCGTTGGCCAGGTGGACTTCGACGTTGACCGCGGGCGCGTCCATGCCGGCGAGGGCGCGGCTTCGTAACACGGCGAGGCTCATGGGCTTCCTGACAAGTGGGGACTCGCAGGATGGTGTCACCGCTTCGAACAAACTTCGTTGAGCGCACCCAAGCGTGCGCTCATTTCACCGCGCAGGCCTCAGACGTCGCGCAGGGTCACGACCGGCATGGTCAGCGCGCGCTTGTCCTTGAAGAACGCGATGTCGAACAGGGCGGCCGCGCCGACCACCTCTTTGCCGATCTGGCGCAGCAGGGAAGCTGCCGCTTCGATGGTGCCGCCGGTGGCCAGCACGTCGTCGACGATCAGCACGCGCTGGCCCTTGATCCGTTCCGGCTGGATCTCGATGGTCGCGCTGCCGTATTCGCGCTTGTAATCGATGCTGATCGACTTGCCGGGCAATTTACCTGCCTTGCGCGCCATGGCGAAGCCGACCTTGTGCTCCAGCGCGAGCGCGCCGGCGATCATGAATCCGCGCGCGTCCATGGCCAGGATGAAATCGAAGTGCAAGTCATCGGTCTGCGCGTGCAGCGTGTCGATCGCGATGCGCCAATGTTCCGGGTTATCGAAAATGCAGCCGACGTCGATGAAATTGACGCCCGGTTCCGGGTAATCCTGGAAAAATTCCAGCGGAACGCTGTCGAAATCGTTCATAAGAGTATGTGTTCGTGTGGGAAAGCGAAGGGAGGAGTGTACGACGATTGGCGCCGGTCTGTACGGAGGCAGTGCGAGCAGCCTCCGTCGAAGCGCTACCATGGACGATCTAGCAACCGAGGCAAGTGCACCATGGACATTGCACTGTCAATGTGGATCTACGCGGGCAGCGAGCATTGAACGCGTCCGGCGAAATCCTTAGAAGACCACCAGCGGATTCTTCGTGACCGCCACCGCCACGATATAGGCGAAGCAGGCCAGTGCGCCCACAAAAGCCGCTGTGCGCAGGCCCTGGGTCCGGCCACGCTTGAGCGCAATGGTGCCGAGCACGATGTAGGCCACCAGGCCCACCACCTTGGCCGTCAGCCATGGCATCTGGCCCGGATACTGATGGCTCACCACCGCCAGGCCGATGGCGCTGGCGAGCAGCAGGGTGTCGACGATGTGCGGCACGATCCTGGCCCAGCGCTGCTCCAGCTTCGGCGAGGCGCGCAGCATCCAGATGCCGCGGACCAGGAACAGCAGGCCGCTCAGGGCCACGAAGGTGACGTGCAGGTGCTTGAGTGCGATGTAAGGCATGGCAGGTTCAGGAATTGATGAGCTGCCCAGTATGCCTCAGGTCGCGGCGCGCGGGGCGGCCGCGAGCGCACGTTCGCGATAATCGAACCAGTCGAAGTCGGCATGCAGGCCGGTTCCGGCCATGTCCTGGCAGGCCATGCCCACGAAGGCCCCGGTGAAATTGGGCTGCCCGGGCGCCGATGCCTCGTCCGACAGGATGCTGGCATCGAAGCCCTGCGGCAGCCATTGCCATTCACCTCCGGGCAGGCGATAGCCGAACAGCAGCCGCTCCTCGTCGACCTCCACGCGCAGCTCCACCGGCACGCCCGCCGGCACGGGAATCGGTGCGCTGAAGGCATCGGACTGCATGTGGTTCGGCAGGCTGCTCATCACGCGCAGGTGCTTGCCCAGGTCCTCGTCGTGGCTCAGGTACAGGTAATGGAACTTGGCCGCACCGTAATAGCACACCAGGCCCGCCGCCTGCTGGTAGTGCTGCGGCTCGAACTCGACGACCGTGGCGGCGCTGTAGCAATGCGCCGTCTGCCTGCGCGCCACCAGGGCCTGGCGGAACTGGCTGCCGATCGATTCGCGGCCGAACAGGCGCAGGTGGCCCGGGCGTGCGTCCAGGCTGAAAATCTCATCTGGCCACGGGGTGCGCAGCCACTGGAAGGCGAGCGGCAGCTGCGGGCCGTCGAAGTCTTGGCGCACCGGTTCTGGCGGGAAGCAATGCTGCGCCAGTTGCGGCGCATCCGCCTGCAACTCGGGCGTGCCGCGGCCGTCGCGGGTGCGCAGCCAGCCGTCCTCGCCCCAGAGCATCGGCTGGATCGCCGTCTCGCGTCCCAGCGTGCAGGTGCCGCGGTTGCGCAGCGGACGGCCGCACAGGTAGACCATCCAGGTGTCGCCGTCCGGCGTATCCACCAGGTCCGCATGGCCCGCGCGCTGCAGCGGCGCGTCCGGCCGGTTGCGCGCGCTGAGGATGGTCACGTCCGGATGCAGCTCGTAGGGCCCGCGCAAGGCGCGCGAGCGCGCCATCGTCACGCCATGGTTCCAGCCGGTGCCGCCTTCCGCGGTCAAGAGGTAGTAGTAGCCCGCGCGCTTGTACAGGTGCGGCGACTCGGTCAGGCCGTGCGCCGTGCCCTTGAAGATGTTCTCGCGCTGTCCGACCAGCTTGCGCTCCTCCACCGAATACTCCTGCAGCACGATGCCGGCGAAGCGCTTGCCGCCGGGGCGGTGGTCCCACAGCTGGTTGAGCAGGTATTTGCGCCCGTCGTCGTCGTGGAACAGGGAAGGATCGAAGCCGCTGCTGTTCAGGTACACCGGGTCCGACCAGGGGCCGTCGATACTGGGGCTGGTGACCAGGTAGTTGTGGAAGTCGCGCAGGGATGCGCTGCCGGTCGCGCCGCCGGTGGAGGTGCGGCCGTAGCGCTTGACGTCGGTGTAGATCAGCCAGAACAGGCCGTCGGCATAGGTGAGGCAGGGCGCCCACACGCCGCAGGAGTCGGGCGCGCCGAGCATGTTCAGCTGGCTGGCGCGGTTCAATGGGCGGCTTGCTAGCCGCCAGTTGGCCAGGTCGCGCGAATGGTGGATCTGCACGCCCGGATACCACTCGAAGGTGGAGGTGGCGATGTAGTAATCCTCGCCCACGCGCACGATGGACGGATCGGGGTTGAAGCCGGGCAGAATCGGATTCTGGATCATGTTGTTTCCTTGAAGGGAAGGTCGGCGTGGCGTGGCTCGCGCACCAGGGTCCAGAGCAGCACGGCAGCGACCAGGTCCAGCACCGCCAGGCTGACGAAGAAGGGCGTGTAGCCCACGCTGCTCATCAAGCCGCCAATCAGGAGCGAGAAGATCAGGAGGCCCAGGTTGCCGAAGGTGCCGCACATGCCGGCCACGGTGGCCACTTCGTTGCGGCGGAACAGGTCGGAAGACATGGTGATCACGGTGACCGACAGGGTCTGGTGCGCGAAGCCGGCAAGGCTGAGCAGGGCGATCGCCGCATAGGCGTCGTCCACGAAACCGACGAAAGCCACGCCCATCATCATGATCGCGCCCAGCGTGAAGGCGCCGCGCCGCGCGTTGATCAGGCGCACCCCGCGCTTCTGCAGCCACAGCACCACGGTGGGGCCGAACAGGCAGCCCAGGTCCGCGGCGAGGAAGGGCAGCCAGGCGAACATGGCGATCTGCTTCAGGTCGAAGCCGCGCACCGTCGTCAGGTACAGGGGAACCCAGAAGGCCAGCGTGCCCCAGGCCGGGTCGGCGAGGAAGCGCGGCAGCGCGATGCCCCAGAAGTTGCGCTGCTTGACGATGCTGGAGACGGAAGGGCGCTTGCCGTCGCCCTCCAGGTGCTGCTCCTGGCCGGCGGCGATGTGCTGCGCCTCGCCTTTTGACAAGCGCCGGTGGCGCGCCGGCGCATCGTAGAGCAGCAGCCAGATCGCCACCCACACCAGGCCGAGCGCGCCGGTGATGACGAAGGCGGACTGCCAGTTGTAATGCAGGATGGCCCACACCACCAGCGGCGGCGCCAGCATCGAGCCGAACGAGGCGCCGATGTTGTAGACGCCGCCCGCCATGCCGCGCTCTTTGGCCGGGAACCATTCGGATACCGCCTTCATCCCGGCCGGGTTGGCCGAGCCTTCCGCCAGGCCCAGCAAGCCGCGCAGCACGGCCAGCGTCTGCCAGTTGGCGGCGAAGCCGTGCAGCATGCAGATGATCGACCAGGCCACCGCGAACATCGCATAGCCGAACTTCAGGCCGATCACGTCCAGCACATAGCCGCACAGCGGCTGCAGCATGATCGCACCCTGGAAGGCCGCCGTGATGTACGAATACTCGGCGGTGCTGATGTCCAGTTCCTTCAGCAGGGTAGGCGCGGAGACGGCCAGCGAGCTGCGGGTCAGGTAGTTGATGACCGCCCCCAGCATGACCAGGCCGATCATCCACCAGCGCAGTCCTTTGATCTTCCGAGTGAACATGTTTGCGCAACCATTGTGTTGGGTTGTCAACCATATCACATTATTTCGGAGAAATGTTAGCGCAAACTTTCTGGCATGCCGGGAGTCGGGCAGATTGCATCCTCAGCCGCATTCCCCGACGTAGTGGCACTCGTCGCAGCGGGTGCAGCCATCGACCTTGCGCAGCGCCCGCGCGCCGCATTCCGGGCACCTGGCGCCGCTGACCGCGGGCAGGGCGCCCGAGCTGGTCGGCGGCTGCGGTTCGGCCTCGAGCGCCAGGCCCTCGCCGCGGCTGGCGAAGCGGCGCGCCAGCTCCGGCACCGGCACCTGGTTGCCCCAGGCGTCCAGGAAGCCGCGCCGGATCAGCACGCGCTGCAGCATGAAGGCGATCGCCGCCACTTCCGAATCGTGGTAGACCGGCACCTGGGTGCCGTCCTCGCGGGTGAGGTAGCCGCAGCGCACCGGGCCTTTTTCCCAGACCACGTCGCGCATGTCGGCCAGCGCCCGCGCGATCGGTCCGCCGGCGCGCGCCACCATCGACAGCAGGCGCATCGAGGCCGTGATCCACTGCTGGCCGCCGGTGCGCTGGTTCGAGGGCATGAAGAATTCGAAGGGCCGCTCCACCGTCACCTTGCGGCCTTCATGCACGCCGTCGGCGCGGATGAAGCTGACGGTGAGATAGGCGGTCTTGCGGCCTTCCTGGGTCGAGTATTCGATCTTGGACGTGACCGACTCCAGTTCGCCCAGCGGGCGGCGCTCGAAGCGCTTCTGCAGCGGGTCCTCGTCCGGCTGGGAGGCCTGTGGCGCTTGCGGCGCCGTCGACAGCACGCTGCCCAGCACCGTGTTCGGACGGTAGGTCGCCAGGCCCTTCAGGCCCGCATGCCAGGCCTGGCTGTACAGGTCGCGGAAATCGTCGAAGGGATAGTCTTCCGGCACGTTGACGGTCTTCGAGATCGCGGTGTCCACGAAAGGCTGGACCGCCTGCACCATGCGCAGGTGGTCGATCGCGCGCATCTCGAGCGCCGTCACGAACTGCGGCGGCAGCGACGCCATGTCGTGCCCCATCTGGCGGTACAGGCGCCAGGCATGGTCCTCGACGTCGTAGCTGCGCATGGCGCCGTCGGGCATGCGCTTCTTGCGCTGGTAGGTCCAGGAATAGGGCGGTTCGATGCCGTTCGAGGCATTGTCGGCGAAGGCCAGCGAAATGGTGCCGGTCGGCGCGATCGACAGCAGGTGCGAGTTGCGGATGCCGTAGCTGCGGATCGCCTCGCGCAGCCAGTCGGGCAAGCGTTCGACGAACTGGCCGTCCAGGTACTGCTCCGCGTCGAACAGGGGAAAAGCGCCTTTCTCGCGCGCCAGCGCGACCGAGGTCGCGTAGGCGGCGTCCCGCAGCGTCTCGGCGATGCGCGCCGCCATGGCCCGTCCTTCATCGGAGTCGTAGCGCAGCCCCAGCATGACGAGGGCGCTGCCCAGTCCCAGGAAGCCGAGGCCGATGCGGCGCTTGTCCCTTGACTCGGCGGCCTGCTGCGGCAGCGGCCATTCGGTCGCGTCCAGCACCAGGTCGAGCATGCGCACGCCGACCGAGGCCACTTCGCACATGCGCTCGAAATCGAATTGCGGATCGGCGCCGAACGGGTCCAGCACGAAAGCCGTGAGGTTGACCGAACCGAGGTCGCAGCAGCCGTAGCTCGGCAGGGGCTGCTCGCCGCAGGGATTGGTGGCGCGCAGCTCTTCTGCGTACCAGAGGTTGTTTTCAAGATTCATGCGGTCGACGAACAGCACGCCCGGCTCGGCGTGGTCGTAGGTCGAGGCGATGATCCGGTCCCACAGTTCGCGCGCGCGGATCTGGCGATAGACCCAGAGCCCGTCCTCGCGGCGGTACGCATTGGCCGCATCCTCGTCGCCCGGCTCGGCGCGGTGCACCAGCTCGAACAGCTCGTCGTTTTCCACCGCGCGCATGAAGGCGTCGGTGACGCCGACCGAGATGTTGAAGTTGGTGAGCCCGCCTTCGTCCTTGGCGGCGATGAAGCGTTCGATGTCGGGATGGTCGATGCGCAGCACGCCCATCTGGGCGCCGCGCCGGGCGCCGGCCGATTCCACCGTGCGGCAGGAGGCGTCGAACACTTCCATGTACGAGACCGGTCCCGAGGCGCGCGAGCGGGTGCCGTGGACCTTGCTGCCCATCGGGCGGATCGCGCTGAAGTCGTAGCCGACGCCGCCGCCGCGGCGCATGGTCTCGGCAGATTCAAGCAGGGCGGTATAGATGCCCGGCAAACCGTCTTCGCTGCCGGAGATGGAGTCGCCCACCGGCTGGACGAAGCAGTTGATGAGGGTGGCCTGCAGTCCCAGGCCGGCGGCCGAGTTGATGCGCCCGGCCGGAACGAAACCCTGTTCCTGGGCCCAGAGGAAGCGCTCCTCGAAATCGGCGCGCCATTCCTCCGGTTCGAGCGCCGCCAGGGCGCGCGCCACGCGCCGGCGCACGTCGAGGATGCTGCTTTCCTCACCCTTGGCGTATTTCTCGCGCAGGACGTCGAGCGAGACCTCCTGCGGCGCCATCGCAGCGCCTGCCGGCTGGTCGACCGCGTTCATGGCACGGGAGTCAAGGCTTGTCGAGGATCACGTGCGGCGCGGACGGATCGGTGGCGCCGGGGAGCGCATCGCCGGCAGCCGGCGTGGCCGGCGTGGAGGAGGCCGCCGTGCTGACGGTGCCGCCCTGCGCGGCCAGGCGCGCTTCCAGTTCCACCACGCGCAGCTCGAGCGCTTCGAGCTTGGCGCGGGTCTTGGCCAGCACCTGGGCCTGGATGTCGAACTCTTCGCGGGTGACCAGGTCGAGCTTCGAGAAGCCCTGGGTCATCATCGCCTTGACGTTTTTCTCGATGTCCTTGGCCGGCGAGCTTTCCAGCGCCTGGTTGATCTTGCCCTGGATGTCATTGAAGAAGCTGTTCATGTCCATTTCCTTTCAGTCGGATCGCACTGCACCACGACAGTGCGTTGCACTCCGCTTTTGGTGCGCCGCGCCGCGGCGGATGCCTGGCGCAAGGGTTTCCCCCGTTATTCGAATCGCAAATGGGGCGGATGGCTGAGAAAACAAGCATTCCAGCAGCACTCCGTCGCCCTTTCGGTGGTTTTTTCAAGCTGGCACACATCCTGCTAAAGAGTTGGCAGGCGTGTAGCAAACCAGATTGTAAACCGCAACAGCCCGCGCCACGGTTCAGCCGTCGAACGCAGCTGTTGAAAATAAGGGGAATGTCATGAAGTGCAACACCATTGCAGCAGCAAGCCTGGCCGTGCTGGCCTTGTCGAGTGTTCCTGCGTTTGCGCAAGAAGCTGCTCCTGAGCATCAAATCAGCTACAACGCCGCCATCACCAGCGACTACCGTTACCGCGGCCTGTCGCAAACCCGGTTGGATCCGGCGCTGCAGGGCGGCGTCGACTACGTGCACGGCCCGACCGGCCTGTACGTGGGCACCTGGCTGTCCACCATCAAATGGACGAAAGACCTCGGCGGCGACGGCGACATCGAATGGGACGTCTACGGCGGCAAGCGCGGCAACCTGAGCGAGAACCTCACCTATGACGTCGGCGGCCTGTACTACTGGTATCCGTCGAACGACCTGAGCCCGCGCGCCAACACCTTCGAACTGTATGCGCGCCTGGGATTCGGTCCGGCCTACGTCAAGTATTCGCACTCGACCACCAACCTGTTCGGCACCGCCAACAGCAAGCGCAGCGGCTACCTGGACCTGGGCGCCGACATCGACGTCTACGAGGGCGTGTTCCTGAACCTGCACGCGGGGCGCCAGGAAGTAAACAACAACAGCGCTTTCTCGTACACCGACTACAAGGTGGGCTTGAGCAAGGACTTCGGCGTGGCGACCGTGTCGCTGGCCTGGGTCAAGGGCAATACCAAGGCCTACCTGAGCCCGGAAGGCGAAAACCTGGGCAAGTCGGCAGCCGTGCTGAGCGTGTCCAAAACTTTCTGAAATAGCGAGGCAATACCATGAAAATGATTACCGCCATCATCAAGCCCTTCAAGCTGGACGAAGTCCGCGAAGCGCTGTCGGAGATCAACGTACAGGGCATGACCGTGACCGAAGTGAAGGGCTTCGGCCGCCAGAAAGGCCACACCGAGCTGTATCGCGGCGCGGAGTACGTGGTCGACTTCCTCCCGAAGATCAAGATCGAAGCGGCCGTCGACGACGCCGTGGTCGAGCAGGTGATCGACGCCATCTCGGGCGCTGCCCGCACCGGCAAGATCGGTGACGGCAAGATTTTCGTGGCCGACCTCAACCAGGTCATCCGTATCCGTACCGGCGAGACCGGCAACGACGCACTCTAAGGGGAAGCCGAATGAAGCATACCGTTACCAAAGTCCTCGCCGGCCTCGCTGCAGCCGGCCTGGCGCTGCCGGCGCTCGCCGCGCCCACCGTCAACAAGGGCGACACCGCGTGGATGTTCGTCGCCACGCTGCTGGTCATCATGATGTCGATCCCGGGCCTGGCCCTGTTCTACGGCGGCCTGGTGCGCGCCAAGAACATGCTGTCGGTGCTGATGCAGGTGTTCATGGTGTTCTCGCTGATCATCGTCCTGTGGTGCCTGTACGGCTACTCGCTGGCCTTCACCCAGGGCAACGCCTTCATCGGCGGCTTCGACCGCGTCTTCCTGAACGGCATCTATGACGCCGCGGCCGGCACCTTCAGCCAGGCCGCCACCTTCAGCAAGGAGACCATGATCCCCGAGTTCATCTTCGTGGCCTTCCAGGGCACCTTCGCCGCCATCACCTGCGGCCTGATCGTCGGCGCCTTCGCCGAGCGCGTGCGCTTCTCGGCGGTGCTGCTGTTCATGGTGATCTGGTTCACCTTCGGCTACCTGCCGGTGGCCCACATGGTCTGGTTCTGGGCCGGCCCGGATGCGATTTCGGATGCCGCCAGCCTGGCGAGCGTCACCGAGAATGCCGGCTTCCTGTGGCAGCACGGCGCACTCGACTTCGCCGGCGGCACCGTGGTGCACATCAATGCGGCGGTGGCCGGCCTGGTCGGCGCGTATGTGATCGGCAAGCGCATCGGCCTGGGCCGCGAATCGATGGCCCCGCACTCGCTGACCATGACCATGATCGGCGCCTCGCTGCTGTGGGTGGGCTGGTTCGGCTTCAACGCCGGCTCGGCGCTGGAAGCGGGCGACGTGGCCGCGCTGGCCTTCATCAACACCCTGCTGGCGACCGCCGCGGCGGCCGTGTCGTGGATGTTCGGCGAGTGGGCCTTCAAGCGCAAGCCTTCGCTGCTGGGCGCGGTGTCGGGCGCGGTCTCGGGCCTGGTGGCGATCACCCCGGGCGCCGGCTTCGTCGGGCCGATGGGTGCGCTGGTGATGGGCCTGCTGGCCGGCGTGGTCTGCCTGTGGGGCGTGACCGGCCTGAAACGCCTGCTGGGCGCCGACGACTCGCTCGACGTGTTCGGCGTGCACGGCGTGGGCGGCATCCTGGGCGCGCTGCTGACCGGCGTGTTCGCGGCGCCGCAGCTGGGCGGGCAGGGTGTCTGGGACTACGTCGCCAACAAGGCCTCGCCGGATTACTCGATCGCCGGGCAGCTGCTGGTGCAGGCCGAGGCGGTCGGCGTGACCATCGTGTGGTCGGCGCTGGTGGCCTTCATCGCCTTCAAGCTGGTGGACGTGGTGGTGGGCCTGCGCGTACCGGCCGATGCCGAGCGCGAAGGGCTGGACATCACCAGCCATGGGGAGTCGGCTTACCACCTGTAAGCGCGCGACGTTCCAAGGGAGGCGCCCGCATGGGCGCCTTTTTACGTTTACGACAAGTATGCGGACTTTAAATAAGGATATTCGTCCATACCTAAGGCTACCGATATAATTCGAATAAGCCACTACTAGGACGTCCACACCATGGTTCCGCACCTCGCCACCGCCCTGACCGGTCCCCTCCTGGACCTGGAAAAGAAGATTCTCGAAGCCACGCCCGCCATCGAACGCTGGTTCCGCCTCGAGTGGCAGGAGCATACGCCGCCGTTCTATTGCTCGGTCGACCTGCGCAATGCCGGCTACAAGCTGGCGCCGGTCGACACCAATCTGTTCCCGGGCGGCTTCAACAACCTGTCGACCGAGATGCTGCCGCTGACGGTGCAGGCCGCCATGGCCGCGATCGACAAGTATTGCCCGGACGCACGCAACCTGCTGATGATCCCGGAAGTCCACACGCGCAACCCGATGTACCTGCAGAACGTGGCGCGCCTGATGCAGATCTTCCGCCAGACCGGCCTGCACGTGCGCCTCGGCTCGCTGTCGCCGGACGTCACCCAGCCGACGCCGCTGGCGCTGCCTGACGGCAACATGCTGGTGGTGGAGCCGCTGGTGCGGTCGCCGAACGGCCGCCGCGTCGGCCTGGCCGATTTCGATCCCTGCACCATCCTGCTGAACAACGACCTTTCGAGCGGCATCCCTTCAATCCTGGAAAACATCCACGAGCAGTCGCTGCTGCCGCCGCTGCACGCCGGCTGGGCGCTGCGCCGCAAGAGCAACCACTTCAAGGCCTTCGACGAAGTGGCCAAGAAGTTCGGCAAGCTGATCGAGATCGACCCCTGGCTGGTCAACCCGCTGCACAGCAAGGTCGGCGAAATCGACCTGCAGCAGGACGTCGGCACCGAGCAGCTGGCCGATGCCGTCTCGGCCCTGCTTTCGAAGATCAAGAAGAAGTACAAGGAATACGGCATGAAGGAGCAGAAGCCCTTCGTGATCGTCAAGCCCGATGCCGGCACCTACGGCATGGGCGTCATGACGGTGAAGGACGCCAGCGAGGTGCGCGACCTGAGCCGCGCCCAGCGCAACAAGATGACCGTCATCAAGGATGGCGTGGCGGTCACCGACATGATCGTGCAGGAGGGCGTACCGACCTTCGAATCCATCAACGACGCGGTGGCCGAGCCGGTGGTGTACATGATCGACCGCTACGTGGTGGGCGGCTTCTACCGCGTGCACGCCGAGCGCGGCATCGACCAGAACCTGAACGCACCGGGCTCGCAGTACGTGCCGCTGGCCTTTGCCCAGCAGCACGCGGTACCGGACCTGAAAGCCAAGCCGGGCACGGCGGCGCCGAACCGTTTCTACGTGTACGGCGTGGTGGCGCGCCTGGGCCTGCTGGCAGCCTCGCTCGAGCTCGAGCGCACCGATCCGAATCCGGAAGTTTATTAATCCGAAAACATACCGGGGTCAGGTCTGACATTCAGACACGAGCTCGAGCATGGACAAAGTTGTATTGCTCAGTTCGTGTCCGAATGTCAGACCTGACCCTCGCAGTATGGGTAGCTTCGGGGCGGCTGGACGGCATTCCGGCGGGGCTCGTCCGCGAGCTTTCGCGTTTCCGGCTAAAATCAGGGTATCTCCTGCCATGGATGCCCCATGAAAATCGCTTTCCTCGCCGACCCGCTCTCCACGTTCAAGATCTACAAGGATTCGACTTTCGCGATGATGCGCGAAGCCGCCAGGCGCGGCCACGCCATCTACGCCTTCGAACAGCGCGACATGGTGCTGGAAGAGGGCGTGGTGACGGCGGTCGTCACGCGCATCCACCTTACCGGCGAAGCCGATGAGTGGTACCGCGCCGACCGGCCGGAAAGCGTGGAGCTTTCGTTCTTCGACGCTGTGATCGAGCGCAAGGACCCGCCCTTCGACATGGAATACGTGTACGGCACCTACCTGCTGGAGCTGGCCGAGCGCCAGGGCGCGCGCGTGGTCAACCGCCCGGGCGCGATCCGCGACCACAACGAGAAGCTCACCATCGGCCAGTTCAGCCAGTACACCTCGCCGACCCTGGTCAGCTCGAGCGCGGCGCGGCTGCGCGCCTTCCACGAGAAGCACGGCGACGTGATCTTCAAGCCGCTCGACGGCATGGGCGGGGCCGGCATCTTCCGCGTCAAGGACGACGGCATGAACCTGGGTTCGGTGATCGAGTCCCTGACCGGCAACGGCAAGCATACGATCATGGCGCAGAAATTCATCCCCGCCATCAAGCAGGGCGACAAGCGCGTGCTCGTGATTGACGGCAAGCCGGTGCCGTTCACGCTGGCGCGCATCCCGCAGGGGAACGAAGTGCGCGGCAACCTGGCTGCCGGCGGCCTGGGCGTGGCGCAGCCGATCACCGCGCGCGAGCGCGAGATCGCCGAGGCCATCGGCCCGGAACTGGCGGCACGCGGCCTGTTGCTGGTAGGATTGGACGTGATCGGCGATTTCCTGACCGAAGTGAACGTCACCAGCCCGACCTGCTTCCAGGAGATCGCCGACCAGACCGGATTCGACGTGGCCGCGATGTTCATCGACGCGGTCGAACTGAAGGCAACAAAGTAAGCGAGATCCACTGACATGGTAGGCATCCTGCTGATGACCCACGCTCCGTTGGGCCAGGCATTCATCTCCGCGGTGGCCCACGTATTCCGTGGCCCCACCGAGCGCTTCGAGGCGATCGACGTGACCGCCGACCAGGACCTGGCCCAGGTGAACGCCCTGGCCAAGGAGGCGATCGCGCGCCTGGACGAGGGCGACGGCGTGCTGGTCATCACCGACATCAAGGGCGGCACCCCGTCCAACTGCTGCAACTCGCTGGCCGACGCCGGCCACGTGGAAGTCATCGCCGGCATCAGCCTGCCGATGCTGCTGCGTGCGATCACCTACCGCCGCGACACCCTCGACGTGGTCGTGGAAATGGCCCTGGCCGGCGCCCAGAACGGCGCCGTGCGGGTGGATAACCGCATCCGCGTCGGATCGAGCTGAACACCCCATCCCTTTTTGGCCACGCGCATAAAACGAGACAATAAGCGAGAACATGATTCAACAGGAATTCGAGATCATCAACAAGCTGGGCCTGCACGCCCGCGCCTCCGCCAAATTCACCCAGCTGGCCGCCAAGTTCAAGAGCGACGTCTGGCTCACCCGTAACGGCCGCCGCATCAATGCCAAGTCGATCATGGGCGTCATGATGCTCGCCGCCGGCAAGGGCGCCAAGGTGCTGCTCGAGGCCGACGGTCCCGACGAAGAAGCATGCATCGCCGCCCTGGGTGGCCTGATCAACGACAAGTTCGGCGAAGGCGAGTAATGCCGCGCGAAGCGGCAGCTCCCCGCCACACGGGACCCTCGATGGCATCGTTCACGCTCCACGGCATTCCGGTTTCGCGCGGCATCTCGATCGGCCGCGCGCACCTGCTCACGCCGGCCGCGCTCGACGTCAAGCACTACCTGGTCCCGGAAGAACAGGTCGAGGCCGAGGTCGCGCGCCTGCAGCACGCCATCGCCGAGGTGCACCGCGGCCTGCAGGCCCTGTGGACCGAGCTGCCCAAGGACGCCCCGACCGAACTGGGCGCCTTCATCGACGTGCACGCGCTGATCCTGTCCGACCCGATGATCTCGGAAGCGCCGCTCGACATCATCCGCACCCGCCACTACAACGCCGAATGGGCGCTGGTGACCCAGATCGACGAGCTGTCGAGCCAGTTCGACGAGATCGAGGACGAGTACCTGCGCGAGCGCAAGCACGACATCCAGCAGGTCGCCGAGCGGGTGCTGAAGGTCCTGATGGGCACCGCGCTGGAGATTCCGCCACCGCTGGCGGGCGAGGACCACGCGCCGCCGCAGATGATCGTGGTGGCCCACGACATCTCGCCGGCCGACATGCTGGCCTTCCGCGACCGGGAAGGCAGCGCCCAGGCCTTCGTCGGCTTCGTCACCGACGTCGGCGGCCAGAACTCGCATACGGCGATCGTCGCGCGCTCGCTCGACATCCCGGCGGTGGTCGGCATGAGCCAGGCCTCGCGCCTGGTCGAGCAGGACGATTGGGTGATCATCGACGGCGACGCCGGCGTGGTGATCTGCAACCCGAGCCAGCTGGTGCTGGAACAGTACCGCGCGCGCCAGGCCGCCCTGATCAAGGCGCGCAAGCGCCTGCTCAAGCTCAAGAAGACCCCGGCGGTGACCAAGGACGGCACCCCGGTCACGCTGCTGGCCAACATCGAGCTGCCGGACGACTGCCCGGCCGCGCTGGATGCCGGCGCGATGGGCGTCGGCCTGTTCCGCTCCGAGTTCCTGTTCATGGGCCGCGGCGGACTCGGAAATGCGCTGCGCATCCCGAGCGAGGACGAGCAGTTCGAGCAGTACCGCAAGGCGGTGGTGGCGATGAAGGGCCGCCCGGTCACCATCCGCACCCTCGACGTCGGCGCCGACAAGCCGCTCGACCCGACCGAGCACACGGCCCTCAACCCGGCACTGGGCCTGCGCGCGATCCGCTACTGCCTGGCCGAGCCCCAGCTGTTCCTGACCCAGCTGCGCGCGATCCTGCGCGCCTCGTGCTACGGGAAGGTGCGGATCCTGATCCCGATGCTGGCGCACGCCTTCGAGATCGACCAGACGCTCGCCATGATCGAGCAGGCCAAGGCCCAGCTGCGCGCAGAGAACGTCAAGTACGATCCGGGAGTGGAAGTCGGCGCCATGATCGAGATCCCGGCCGCCGCGCTGGCGCTGCCGATGTTCGTCAAGCGCATGAACTTCCTGTCGATCGGGACCAATGACCTGATCCAGTACACGCTGGCGATCGACCGCGTCGACTACGAAGTGGCGCACCTGTACAATCCGCTGCACCCGGCGGTCCTGATGCTGATCGCCCAGACCATCGCCACCGGCCAGAAGGCCGGCCTGGACGTCGCCGTGTGCGGCGAGATGGCGGGCGACACCAAGCTCACCCGCCTGCTGCTGGGCATGGGCCTGCGCGAATTCTCGATGCACCCGGCGCAGCTGCTGTCGGTGAAGCAGGAAATCCTGAACAGCGACCTGTCCGCGATCACCACCCGCACGCGCCGCATCCTGCGCTCGATCGAGCCGAACGACATCGCCAGCGCGGTCGAGCAGCTCCAAACACTCTGACAAGAAACACCTCCACAGCTTCCATGGGATCGATCGGAAACGTCACACCACAGGCGATGCACTTCGCCGAGCCGCTGCGCCTGCAAAGCGGCGCCAGCATCGGCGACTACACGCTGATGTATGAAACCTATGGCACCCTGAACGCCGACAAGTCGAACGCGGTCCTGGTCTGCCACGCGCTGAACGCCTCGCACCACGTGGCGGGCACCTATGCCGACCAGCCCAAGAGCCAGGGCTGGTGGGACAACATGGTCGGGCCCGGCAAGCCGCTCGACACCAACCGTTTCTTCGTGATCGGCGTGAACAACCTCGGCTCCTGCTTCGGCTCGACCGGGCCGATGCACACCAATCCGGCCACCGGCAAGCCCTATGGCGCGGCCTTCCCGCTGCTGACGGTGGAGGACTGGGTGGCGGCGCAGGCACGCCTGGCCGACCGCCTCGGCATCGACTGCTTCGCGGCCGTGATGGGCGGCTCGCTCGGCGGCATGCAGGCGCTGTCGTGGAGCATCATGTTCCCCGAGCGCCTGCGCCACTGCATCGTGATCGCCTCCACCCCCAAGCTGTCGGCCCAGAACATCGCCTTCAATGACGTGGCGCGCCAAGCCATCCTGACCGACCCGGACTACCACGGCGGCGACTTCTACGAGCACGGCATGGTGCCGAGGAACGGCCTGAAGGTGGCGCGCATGGTCGGCCACATCACCTACCTGTCGAACGACGACATGGCGGAGAAATTCGGCCGCAAGCTGCGCAACGCGGCCGAGAGCAACGACTACAAATTCGATTTCGGCATCGACTTCGAGATCGAGTCCTACCTGCGCTACCAGGGCGACAAGTTCTCGGAATACTTCGACGCCAACACCTACCTCCTGATTACCAAGGCGCTCGACTACTTCGACCCGGCGCGCGTCCACGGCGGCGATCTGGCCAAGACGCTCGAGGGCACCAAGGCCCAGTTCCTGATCGCTTCCTTCACCACCGACTGGCGCTTCTCGCCCGAGCGCAGCCGCGAGATCGTGGAGGCGCTGCTGTCGAACCGGCGCAAGGTCACCTATGCCGAGATCGACGCGCCGCACGGCCACGACGCCTTCCTGCTGGAAGACCCGCGCTACATGGCGGTGGTGCGCGCCTATTACGACCGCATTGCCCTCGAACTCGCAGGCAAGGAGGCCGCATGAACCTGAACGACCTGAACGCCCTGCGGCCCGACCTGGCCTTCATCGCCGACTGGGTGCGCGAGCGCGCCCACGTGCTCGACGTCGGCTGCGGCGACGGCGCCATGCTGCGCTACCTCGAGCTGAGCAAGGGCTGCACCGGCTACGGCGTCGAGATCGCCGACGACAAGGTGCTCGAGAGCACCCAGCGCGGCATCAGCGTGATCCAGCACGACATGGAACAGGGCCTGGACCTGTTCCGCGACAACGCCTTCGACGTGGTGCTGTGCCTGTCCTCGCTGCAGATGATGCAGCACGTCGAGGCGCGCCTGCGCGACATCGTGCGGGTCGGCCAGGAAGCCATCGTCTCCTTCCCGAACTTCGCCTACTGGCCGCACCGCGTAGCGCTGATTCGCGGCCGGATGCCGGTCTCGCGCACGCTGCCTTACCAGTGGTTCGACACGCCCAACGTACGCTACGCCACCATCCACGACTTCAAGGACCTGGCCGAGAAGTGCGGGCTGGAAGTGCTGGAATTCGTGGCGCTGGCCGAAGGCCGGCCGGTAAGCTTCCTGCCCAACCTGCGCGGCAGCCTGGCGGTATTTCGTCTGCGCAAGAAAACCGGCGTGGTAGCGTGAACGGATAGCTTCTTATGTGCGGTGGCGGCTTGTCGAGCCGGCCGCCATCCGCGATGATCGGCGCTATAGTGCTTTCAACCCGTTACTTTCCTTGGAGATAGTGCTGCTAAGAACAGCCTATCGGTGACGAATGACAAAACTTAAACACTTGGCCGCCAGCTTTGCCCTGCTCGCCGCATTCGGTACGGCCGGCGTCGGCCATGCCGTGGCGCAGGACGACCGCAATACGACGGTCCAGGATGGCATCAAGGTCAGGCCGCTCTCGCGCCTGAGCAAGCTGGTTCCAGCGGAACAACTCAACGAAGCGGCGGCGCAGCAATACACGCAAATGATGAGCCAGGCGCAACAGAAAGGCGTGCTGCTGCCGGCCTCGCATCCGGAAGTCCAGCGCCTGCGCGCCATCGCCAAGCGCATCATTCCGTACACCGCGCGCTGGAACCAGGATGCGACCCAGTGGCAGTGGCAGGTCAACCTGATCGACTCGAAGGATGTCAACGCCTTCTGCATGCCGGGCGGCCGGATCGGTTTCTTCACAGGCATCCTGAGCTCGCTGAAGTTGACCGACGACGAAGTGGCGGCCGTGATGGGGCACGAAATCGCCCATGCCCTGCGTGAGCACAGCCGCGAAAAAATGGCCAAGCAGGGCCTGACCAACATGGGCGCCCGGGTTGGCGGCGCCCTGATCTCGGGCATCTTCGGCATCGACCCGGGCATCACCGGCACGATCGCCAGCTACGGCGCCCAGTTCGCCGGCCTGAAGTTCTCGCGCGACGACGAGCGCGAGGCCGACCTGGTCGGCCTGGACATCTCTTCGCGCGCCGGCTACGACCCGCGCGCCGGCATCGCGCTGTGGCGCAAGATGGCCGCGCTGAACCAGCGCGCGCCGATCGAGGTGTTCTCGACCCACCCGGGCGGCGAGAGCCGCATCAGCGAGATGCAGGCGCACATGAACGTGCTGCTGCCGGTGTACGCGCGCGCCAAGGGCACCACGGTCGCCAAGCTGCCGCCTTACCAGACCAATGTCGCCCTGCGTTGATGGCTGGAGTGCATGAGTAAAGGCAGGAAAGGGCACCAGGCCGAAGCCAACGCTGTCGTTCCCTTGCCGACCCGCGAGGGCGTCGCGCCCAGCTACCTGTGGATCACCGAGACCCGGGCCGGCGGGATGCTGCGGTTTCTCGCCGAACGCTTTCCCGACGTGCCGGAAGTCGCCTGGGCGCGGCGCCTGGCGCGCGGCGAGATCGTCGATGCGAAAGGGGGCGCACTTGCGGCCGGCAGCCAGGTGCGCCAGGGCATGCGCATCTGGTACTACCGCGAGCTGGAACAAGCCGAAACCCCGATCCCGTTCCGGGAACGGTTGCTGTTCCAGGACGAGCACCTGCTGGTGGCCGACAAGCCGCACTTCCTGCCGACCATCCCGACCGGGCGCTTTCTGCACGAGACCCTCCTGGTGCGCCTGAAGAAGCAGTTCGATCTGCCGCACCTGGTGCCGATCCACCGCTTGGATCGCGAGACCGCGGGTGTGGTGATCTTCTCGCACAATCCGGCGTCGCGCGGCGCCTACCAGTCGATGTTCCAGAAACGCGTGGTGACCAAGGTCTACGAGGCCCTGGCAGGCCCGATCGAGGGCCGGGAATTCCCCTTCACCTACCGCAGCCGCATGCAGGACGCGGAGCAGTTCTTCGTGAGCGCGGAAGTGCCGGGCGAGCCGAATTCGGAAACCCTGGTCGAGCTGATCGAGCGGCGCGGCGAGGTGGCGCACTACCGGCTGCACCCGCACACGGGCCGCAAGCACCAGCTGCGCCTGCACCTGTCCGCGCTCGGCGCGCCGATCCTGAACGACGCCTTTTACCCGGTGGCGCTGCCCTGCAAGGGCGACGATTTCAGCGCGCCGCTGCAGCTGCTGGCGCGCTCGATCGCTTTCGAGGATCCGCTGGACGGCCGGCCGCGCCGCTTCGAGAGCGGCTTCCGGCTCGACTGGCCTGAAGCTGCAGGTGGGGCGCGGATTCAGAAGCTTGGCTTATGAATCGCGCCTAACTATTAGAGATCGTAATCAATGATGAGCGGGGCGTGGTCGCTGAACTTCTCGTCCTTGTAGATCGACACCGACTTGGCGCGCGCCGCGATGCCCGGGGTGGCGACGTGGTAGTCGATGCGCCAGCCCACGTTCTTGGCATAGGCCTGGCCGCGGTTGCTCCACCAGGTGTAATCGGCGGCATCCGGCGCCACCCTGCGGTGTACGTCCACCAGGCCGATTTCGTCGAAGATGCGGGTCATCCAGGCGCGCTCTTCCGGCAGGAAACCGGAATTCTTCTGGTTGCTCTTCCAGTTCTTGAGGTCGATTTCCTTGTGCGCGATATTCCAGTCGCCGCAGATCACGACTTCGCGGCCTTCCGCTTTCAGCTCCTGCAGGTGCGGCAGGAACACCTCCATGAAGCGGAACTTGGCCAGCTGGCGCTCCGGCGACGAGGAGCCGGACGGGCAATACACCGAAATCACGGTCAGGTTGCCGAAATCGCAGCGGGTATAGCGGCCTTCGGCGTCGAATTCCATGCAGCCGAAGCCGATGCGCTTGTTGTCCGGCGCGACGCGGCTGTAGACGCCGGTACCCGAATAGCCCTTCTTCTCCGCGTAGTGGAAGTGGCCGTGGTAGCCGTGGGGCGCGAGGAATTCCTCGGTCATGTCGGCCTGCTGCGCCTTCAGTTCCTGCACGCAGATGAAATCGGCGGACTGGGTGGCGAGCCAGTTGAAGAAACCTTTCTTGTGGGCGGAACGGATACCGTTCAGGTTCGCGGAGATAATTCGTGGCATGGATCTAGTCAAGGTAACAATGCGGAGCGACGCGGCAGGGCGGCGCGGGAGCGCGACAGTGTAGCGTGTTTTGCCGGACGCCGGAATGGCGCGGCAAGGACGTTACAATACGTGCTTTCGAAATTTTGGGAGAAGCACGTGAGCGATCTGCGCCAGGAGTTTATTTCGTTTTCGGTGAAGGCCGAGGTATTGCGCTTCGGTGAATTCACCACCAAGGCCGGGCGCCAGTCGCCGTACTTCTTCAACGCCGGCCTGTTCCATGACGGCGCGACGCTGGGCCAGCTGGCCCAGTTCTACGCCCAGACCCTGCTCGATTCGGGTGTGCAATTCGACATGCTGTTCGGTCCGGCCTACAAGGGCATCACCCTGGCCAGTGCGACCGCGGTGGCGCTGGCCGCCAAGGGCCGCAACACCTCCTTCGCCTACAACCGCAAGGAAGCCAAGGACCACGGCGAGGGCGGCACCATCGTCGGCGCCAAGCTGGCAGGGAAGGTCGTGATCATCGACGACGTGATCTCGGCGGGCACCTCGGTGCGCGAATCGGTCGACATGATCCGCGCCGCCGGCGCCGAACCGGCCGCCGTGCTGATCGCGCTCGACCGCATGGAACGTTCCGGCAAGGACGGCGCGCTGTCCGAGCATTCGGCGGTGCAGCAGGTGTCGAAGGAATTCGGCATCCCGGTGATCTCGATCGCCAACCTGGACGACCTGTTCACCTATCTCTCGAACGCGGGCGGCGCCGAGCTGGGCGCGCACAAGGACGCGGTGGCGGCCTACCGCACGCGCTACGGGGTCTGAACCTGCGGGCAAAAAAATACCGGAGCATGCTCCGGTATTTTTTTGCTCCAGCAGCTTCGTCAGCCTGCCAATTTCTTCTTCAGCAGCTCGGTCACCTGGGCCGGATTGGCCTTGCCCTTCGAGGCCTTCATGGTCTGGCCGATCAGGGCGTTGATCGCGGCTTCCTTGCCGGCGCGGTACTGCTCGACCGACTTGGCATTGGCTGCCAGCACGTCGTCGACGATCGCTTCCAGCGCGCCCGTATCCGAGATCTGCTTCAGGCCCTTCTGCTCGATCACGGTGTCGGCCAGGTTCTCATCAAGCGACTTGGCTTCCCACATGGCGGCGAACACTTCCTTGCCGGCCTTGTTCGAGATGGTGCCGTCGGCGATGCGCTTGAGCAAGAGGGCCAGCTGGGCGGCGGACACCGGCGAGTCGTCCAGCTCGACGCCTTCGCGGTTCAGGGTCGACGACACGTCGCCCATCATCCAGTTGGCGGCGGCTTTCGCGTTTTCCTTGCCGGCCGCAAGCACCACGGCCTCGTAGTAGGTCGCCATCGCTTTCGAGGAGGTCAGCACCAGGCTGTCGTATTCCGGCAGGCCGTATTCGCCGGTGAAGCGCGCGCGCAGGGCGCCCGGCAGTTCCGGCATCTCGGCCTTCACGCGCTCGATCCAGTCCTGCTGGATGACGAGGGGCGGCAGGTCCGGGTCCGGGAAGTAGCGGTAGTCCTGCGCGTCTTCCTTGGTGCGCATGGAGCGGGTTTCCTTCCTGTCGGGATCCCAGAGACGAGTCGCCTGGATCACCTTGCCGCCGTCTTCGATCAGCTCGATCTGGCGCCGCACCTCGTAGTGGATCGCTTCTTCCATGAAGCGGAAGGAGTTCAGGTTCTTGATCTCGCAGCGGGTGCCGAATTCCTTCTGGCCGACCGGGCGCACCGAGACGTTGACGTCGCAGCGGAAGGAGCCTTCCTGCATGTTGCCGTCGCAGACGCCCAGCCACACGACCAGCGAATGCAGGGCCTTGGCGTAAGCCACCGCCTCGGCCGCGCTGCGCATCTCCGGCTCGGACACGATCTCGAGCAGGGGCGTGCCGGCGCGGTTCAGGTCGATGCCGCTCATGCCGGCATAGTCTTCGTGCAGCGATTTGCCCGCATCTTCCTCGAGGTGGGCGCGGGTCAGGTTGACGGTCTTGGTCTCCAGCTTGCCGTCCTTCTCGTAGGCGAAGCTGATCGTGCCGCCCTGGACCACCGGGTCTTCGAACTGGCTGATCTGGTAGCCCTTCGGCAGGTCGGGGTAGAAGTAGTTCTTGCGGGCGAAGACCGATTGCGGCGCGATTCTAGCGCCCACGGCCAGGCCGAAGCGGATCGCGCGCTCGACGGCGCCGCGGTTCAGGACCGGCAGCACGCCCGGCAGCGCCAGGTCGACCGGGCTGGCCTGGGTGTTCGGCTCGGCGCCGAAGCGGATCGAGCTGCCGCTGAAGATTTTCGAATTGGTCGTGAGCTGCACGTGGTTCTCAAGACCGATGACGACTTCCCATTGCATGATGTGTTCTCTCTGTGTTCTGTCGGTCGGATCAGACGCCTTCCGGGGCGCGGGTATGCCAGTCGGTCACTTGCTGGTACTGGTGCGCGATGTTCAGCAGCTTGGCTTCGGCAAAGTAGTTGCCGATGATTTGCAGGCCGACCGGACGCTTGGCGTTCTTCTCGCCCTGGCCGAAACCGACCGGGATCGACATGCCCGGCAGGCCCGCCAGGCTGGTCGACAGGGTATAGATGTCGGCCAGGTAGTTCGCCACCGGGTCGTTCGCCTTCGATCCGAGATCCCAGGCCACCGTCGGCGCCACCGGGCCCATGATCACGTCGCACTTGTCGGCGAACGCGGCCTGGAAGTCGTCCGCGATCAGGCGGCGGATCTTCTGCGCCTGCACGTAGTAGGCGTCGTAGTAGCCGTGGCACAGCACGTAGGTGCCGACCATGATGCGGCGCTGCACCTCGCGGCCGAAGCCTTCGGCGCGGGTTTTGCGGTACATGTCCTGCAGATCCTTGTACTCGCTAGCGCGGTGGCCGTAGCGCACGCCGTCGAAGCGCGACAGGTTCGACGAGGCTTCGGCCGGGGCGATGATGTAGTAGGTCGGGATCGACAGCGCGGTCTTCGGCAGCGAGATCTCCACCAGGGTGGCGCCCAGCTTGACGAATTCGTCCAATGCGGCGCGCACCGCCTGCTCGACATCCTGCGCCAGGCCTTCGCCGAAGTATTCCTTCGGCACGCCGATGCGCAGCCCGTTCAGCGGCTGGTTCAGGTCGCGGGTGTAGTCTTCGGCGACGTTGCCCTGTTCGACCGTCAGGCTGGTCGAATCGCGCTCGTCGAAGCCGATCATCTCGTTCAGCAGCAGGGCGCAGTCCTCGGCGGTCTGGGCGATCGGGCCGCCCTGGTCGAGCGAGGAAGCGAAGGCGATCATGCCGAAGCGCGACACGCGGCCGTAGGTCGGCTTGATGCCGGTAACGCCGCAGAAGGCGGCCGGCTGGCGGATCGAGCCGCCGGTGTCGGTCGCGGTGGCGGCCGGCGCCAGGCGCGCGGCGATCGCGGCGGCCGAACCGCCCGAGGAGCCGCCCGGCACCGCCAGCGGATCCCAGGGGTTTTTCACGGCGCCGAAGGCCGAGTTCTCGTTGGCCGAGCCCATCGCGAATTCGTCGAGGTTGACCTTGCCCAGGGTCACCATGCCGGCGCGCTGGAAGCGCTCGACCACGGTGGCGTCGAAGGGGCTTTCATAATTGGCCAGCATCTTCGAGCCGGCTGTGGTGCGCCAGCCACGGGTGACGAAGATGTCCTTGTGCGCGATCGGCACGCCGGTCAGCGGGCCGGCCGAACCATCGGCGATGCGGGCATCGGCGCTGGCGGCCTGCGCCAGGGTGCGTTCGCGGTCCAGGTGCAGGAAGGCGTTGTGGCTGCTCGCTTCGATGCGGTCGAGGTAGTGGCTGGTGAGTTCGACGCTCGAAACCTGCTTCGATTGCAGGAGCGCGGACAGCTCTTTGATGGTCTTGTTGTGCATGTGCGTGTCTTGTGAAAAGCGGTTGCGTGCGAGTGTGCCGGATTACTCGATGACCTTCGGCACCAGGTACAGGCCGTCCTGCGCCTTCGGCGCCGGCGCCTGGTAGTCCTCGCGGCGGTTCTCCTCGGTGACCACGTCGTCGCGCAGGCGCAGCGGCAGCGCCATGATGCTTGCTAAGGGCTGCGACAATGGCGCAACGCCGGTCGTGTCCACCGCCTGCATCTGCTCGGCCAGGGCGAAAATGCCGTTCAGCTCGGCCAGCGCGGTTTCGGCGTGGGCTTCGTCCATTTCGAGCTGGGCCAGGTTGGCGATGCGTTTTACGTCTGAAAGTGTCAGGGACATGGCAAAGGGCGCGGCGTCAAGCCGCGTGCAAAATGTGGTTGGGCTAATAACGAAAGTTGGCAAGCGGTCAGCGAACGGTCTGCTACGTCCGATAAAACCTTGGTAACACCGCCGATCTCGCGTTGGAAATGGGGGGTAAAACCACCCGTTTTCAGCATTTAATCGACAAATTATAAGGTAGAATGGCGGGCTAATGCGCTGTCGGGCTGCGAGACCGCCCGCCGCAGGAAAGACCGCGAGGCACGATGCCTGTGCGGCGAGGACAATCCCGATCAATTTTCGACGCGCGCCCCGCGCGCAATCAGGACACACATGTTTGGTTCTTTACGCAGCTACTTCTCGAATGACCTGGCGATCGACCTCGGTACCGCCAACACCCTGATCTACGTGCGCGGCCTGGGCATCGTCCTGGACGAGCCGTCGGTCGTCGCGATCCGCCAGGAAGGCGGCCCGAACGGCAAGAAGACGATCCAGGCGGTCGGCAAGGAAGCCAAGCAGATGCTGGGCAAGGTGCCGGGCAACATAGAAGCCATCCGCCCGATGAAGGACGGCGTGATCGCCGACTTCACCGTCACCGAACAGATGCTGAAGCAGTTCATCCGCATGGTGCACGATTCGAAATTTTTCCGCCCGTCGCCGCGCATCATCATCTGCGTGCCCTGCGGTTCGACCCAGGTCGAGCGCCGCGCGATCCGCGAATCGGCGCTCGGCGCCGGCGCCTCGCAGGTCTACCTGATCGAAGAGCCGATGGCGGCCGCGATCGGCGCCGGCCTGCCGGTCTCGGACGCCACCGGCTCGATGGTGGTCGACATCGGCGGCGGCACCACCGAAGTCGGCATCATCTCGCTGGGCGGCATGGTCTACAAGGGTTCGGTGCGCGTCGGCGGCGACAAGTTCGACGAAGCCATCGTCAACTACATCCGCCGTAACTACGGCATGCTGATCGGCGAGCAGACCGCGGAAGCGATCAAGAAGGCAATAGGGTCCGCTTTCCCGGGCTCGGAAGTCAAGGAAATGGAAGTCAAGGGCCGCAACCTGTCCGAAGGCATCCCGCGTTCGTTCACGATCTCCTCGAACGAGATCCTGGAAGCCCTGACCGACCCGCTCAACAACATCGTCTCGGCCGTCAAGAACGGGCTGGAACAGGCTCCGCCGGAACTGGGCGCCGACATCGCCGAGAAGGGCATGATGCTGACCGGCGGCGGCGCGCTGCTGCGCGACCTGGATCGCCTGCTGATGGAGGAGACCGGCCTGCCGGTGCTGGTGGCGGAAGACCCGCTGACCTGCGTGGTGCGCGGCTCCGGCATGGCGCTCGAGCGCATGGACAAGCTGGGCTCGATCTTCTCCTACGAATAAGAATACGGGATACGGGCGGCGCTGGAAGCGTCTCGGCGGGCAGGGCGTACGGAAGCATCGTGCGCCTCTGCCCGCCTTGACGTTGGCATGCCGCCCGGTCTAGACAGGACGCCAACCAGGACATGGAATACAGTCCTCCGCCGCTTTTCAAACAGGGTGCCCCGGCGCGGGTCAAGGCGATCGTCTTCGCCCTGATCTCGGTCGTGCTGCTGGTCGTCGATGCCCGCTACCAGACCCTGAGCTCGGTGCGGCAGGTGGCCGCCACCGTCCTTTACCCCCTGCAGATGGCCGCCCTGATGCCGCGCGAGGCGCTCGGCAACATGGCCGGCTACTTCTCCTCGATTTCCTCGCTCCAGAAGGAAGTGAACGAGCTCAAGACCCAGCAGCTGGCGCAGTCGCGCCTGCTGCAGCAGGCCCAGCTCCAGATGGCCGAGAACGCGCAGCTGCGCCGCCTGATGGATGCGAAGCAGCACCTGCCGGTCCAGGCCCAGATGACCGAGATCCTGTACGACGCACGCGACCCGTCGACGCGCCGCATCGTGATCGACCGCGGCTCGCGTCACGACGTCGTGCCCGGCCTGCCGGTGATCGACCATGCGGGCGTGGTCGGCCAGGTCACGCGCGTGTTCCCGTTCACTTCCGAGGTCACGCTCCTGACCGACCGCGACCAGGCGATTCCCGTGCAGGTGCTGCGCAGCGGCCTGCGCAGCATCGCCTATGGCCGCGGGCAGTCCGGCCTGCTCGACCTGCGTTTCGTGGTGGCCAATGCCGACATCCAGGTGGGCGACGTGCTGGTGACCTCGGGCCTGGACGGCATGTATCCGGCCGGCCTGGCGGTGGCCAAGGTGGTGCAGGTCGAAAGCGTGGCCGGCGGCACCTTCGGGCGCGTGGTCGGCCAGCCGCTGGGCGGCATCGACCGCAACCGCCAGCTGCTGGTCATCATGTCGCAGTCGAACCTGCCGCCCAAGCCCGCGCCCGACGCGAAGCCGGCCGCCACCACCGCGCGCCGCAAGCTGCCGGACATGGCCCCGATCCCGGCGCCGCCGCTGGCGCCCGCGCCGCTGCCGCCGCAGGGTGTCCCCGCGCAGCCCGCCCGGCCAGATCGGAAGAGC
>NZ_DKJX01000008.1:0-16799 GCF_002454935.1 Massilia sp. UBA6681 | reverse complement strand
CGCGAACTGCTGCGCGGCCTGAACATCCCGAACGTGACGCCGCCGCCGGCGCGGCCGGAGGACGCCCCCGGCGCGCGCCGGGTGCTGGCCGACGGCGCCGAACGCGACGTGCCGCTGCGCCTGTACGTCGACAGCGTACGCCAGAAGCTGGAACGCACCGCGGTCCTCGGCGGCGCCCGGTTCTCGCAGCGCGAGGTCCGGATCGACCCCCTGGTCAGCCTGACGCTGCGCAGCGACGGCAGCGTCGACGACGTGACCATCGTGCGCTCGAGCGGCCGCGCCGACATGGACGATGCGGTACGCCGCTTCGTCCAGCTCAATGCGCGTTACGCCGCCTTCCCGCCGAACGTCGCGGCGCGCTTCGACATCATCGAAATCCGCCGCGTGTGGCGCTTTGCCGACGGCCTGAAGTTACTGGAGGAAATTCGCTGAGCCTTTGCGCAGCCGCTGTTTGATCAGCTACAAAGCCAAGCCTGATGGACACCGTACGCTGGACTGGACCGTTCAAGTATGACGTCTATTTTTGATAGGCAACAATCATGGCTGCGATTTGTTCAGTTGCAATATCGGGTTACCGGCAGCTTGTGCTGGTACTGAGCTTGTTCATTCTCCTGCCGGGTTGCACCACCGGCATCCAGTTCGCCGGCAGCGGCAAGGACGGCAGCAGCGATGCGCCGCCCACCGAGATCATCACCGAGCAGCTGATCGAGAGCGAACGGCGCGCGCTGGCCGAGCTGTCCCGGCAAGACCTCTCGCCGCTCATCGTGGCCGACCCTGCGCCGTACACCATCGGCCAGGGCGACGTGCTGTCGATCGTCGTGTGGGACCATCCCGAGCTCGCCGGCAGCGGCATGACCGCCGCCACCGCCGCCCTCGACAGCGGCACGGCGTCGCCCAGCGCGGTCCAGCCCGGATTTGCGGTCGATCACATGGGACGCATCCAGTTTCCGCTGATCGGCCTGCTGCACGTCGAGGGCCAGACCGAGGAGCAGGCCAGGGCGCTGCTGACCAAGAAGCTGGCGCGCTACATCGCCCAGCCCAGCCTCACCCTGCGCGTGCAGTCCTACCGCAGCAAGCGGGTCTACATCGACGGCGAGGTCAAGGCCCCCGGCCTGCAGGCCATCAACGACATCCCCATGACCCTGGTCGAGGCGCTGAACCGCGCCGGCGGCATGCTGCCTAGCGCCGACCAGAGCCGCATCATGATCGAACGCGGACCCAGCCGCTACATGATCAACCTGCGCGACCTGGTGCAGAAGGGCGTCAACCCCGGCACCGTGCTGCTCAGGCATGGCGACGTGGTGCGCGTCCATTCGCGTGACGAAAGCAAGGTTTTCGTCTCCGGCGAGGTCGTCCAGCCGCGCGCGCTCACCATGCACAACGGCCGCCTGACCCTGAACGAGGCGCTCGGCGAGAGCGGCGGCGTCAGCCCCCTGAGCGGCGATGCGCGCCAGATCTACGTGGTGCGCAAGACGCCCGAGCGAACCCGCGTGTTCCAGCTCGACGCGCGCGTGAGCGGTGCGCTGGCGATGGCCGAATCCTTCGAGCTGCGGCCGAAGGACGTCGTCTACGTCGCCGCATCGCCGCTGGCGAACTGGAACCGTCACCTGAGCCTGTTGTTCCCGGGCGCGCTGACCAACGCGGTCGGCGTGACGACCCGTCCCTGAACATCCGATCCCGAGCAAGGCCGCTACCATGAGCAATCCTGCCGACGCCCACCCGCTGACCCATATCTCGCACAGCCCGCCCGTGCTGTCGGTGCCCTTCGACCCGCGGCCGCCCGAGCCCCTGCCGGAAGAGTCGACCGTCGACCTGAAGGGCTATTTCAACACGTTGTAGTCGAGGCCGACAATGCCGATGACGGCGGTGCGGTCCTGCAGCTTGGCCAGCAGCTGCTCCAGGTGAGGGGAGGTGTTCTCGTCGCGCATGTGTTTCCTCGTCGGTGACAGTGGGGGGGTACGGGTTCAGATCCGGAACGGCACGAATTTTTTGATCAGGCTCGGCGCCTGGGTATCGGCCACCAGGGGCGGCGCCGTCACCGGCGAGGTGGGCACGTATTCGGCGACGATGGCCTTGACCATCGATTCGATCGTGCCGCGCTCGTGGGTCTCGCAGGCCATCATCAGGCAGGTGATGCAGGTTTCCAGCACACTGGGGCGCAGCGCGCTTTCCTTCATGCGCATGATGCGCGGGTGCTCGCTCGGGAAGACGGTGCCTTCGGTCAGCAGTTCCTCGTGCAGCTTTTCGCCGGGGAACAGGCCGACGAACTGGACCTCGATGTCGCCGCGCGGGTTCTGCGGCGACCGTTCGGTGAGCCCGGACATGGCGATCATGGTGCGGGCCAGGTCGACGATCTTGACCGGCTCGCCCATGTCGAGCACGAACACGTCGCCGCCCTTGGCCATGGCGCCGGCCTGGATCACCAGCTGGGCCGCCTCGGCGATCAGCATGAAGTAGCGCGACACCTCGGGGTGGGTGATGGTCAGCGGGCCGCCGCGGGCGATCTGGCGCTGGAACAGGGGAATGACCGAGCCGGACGAGCCGAGCACGTTGCCGAAGCGGACCATGCAGAAGGTCGTGTGGGCGCCGTGGCGCACCGCCGCCGCCTGGAAGATCAGCTCGGCGATGCGCTTGCTGGCGCCCATGATATTGGTCGGGCGCACCGCCTTGTCGCTCGAGATCAGCACGCAGGTCTCGACCTTGTGCTGGGCCGCGGCGCTGGCCACGACCTGGGCGCCGATCACGTTGTTGCGCAGTCCTTCGACGATATTGGCCTCGACCAGGGGCACGTGCTTGTAGGCGGCGGCGTGGTAGATGGTGTTGACCTTGCCGTCGCGCAGGACGCGCTCGACCAGTTCGCTGTTGCAGACCGAACCCAGGTGGGCGTGGATGGCCAGCCCCGGGAAGCGCGCGGCCAGCTCCTGGCGGATGGTGTAGAGCGCGTACTCGGAGTGGTCGAGCAGGTGCAGCTCAAGCGGGGTCAGCGTGACGATCTGGCGGCACAGCTCGCTGCCGATCGACCCGCCGGCGCCGGTGACGAGCACGCTCTTGCCGCGGACGCAGCGGGCGAACAGGTCGAGCCGCGGCGGCACCGGCGGGCGCCCGAGCAGGTCCTCGAACTTGAGTTCGCGGATCGTGCCGTGCGCCGGCGGCCGGTCGTCGGCCAGGTCGACCAGGCGGCTCAGGATCTTGACCGGCACCCCGGCCTGGCCGAGGCGCTGCATGATGTCGCGCAGGCGCTCCGGCGACACCGAGGGCAGGGCGATCACGATGGTGCGGATGCCCTGCGAAGCCACCAGCTCGGCCAGGCGCGTGGTATTGAAGACGCGCAGGCCGGCGATGGTGCGTTCGTTCAGGGCGCGCTTGTCGTCGAAGAAGCAGACGGGGCGGTATTCGTCGCTGTGGCGCATCGCCTGCACCAGGCGCGCACCGGCGTCGCCGGCGCCGTAGACGGCCACCGCATCGGACGCGCCGGTGCGCCGCCCGCCGTGGGCGCGCAGCAGGTTGCGCAGGCCGATACGGGAAATGACGACATACGAGAAAACCACGAACCAGTAAATGGCGAGCGCGCTGCGCGGAAAACGCGGCTCGTTCATGATGATTAATACGACGTATACGCAGAAAATGGCGAATGCGAGTGCGGCGCCGGTAAAGCTCAATAAACGCTGGTCGATAAAACGGATGACGGCGCGGTATAAATCGGAAACCGAAAATGCGGCAATGGTGACCACGGCCACCAGCGCATACGACGCGGGACCGAAATTCTGTGCAAGCTGTAAATCGCCACCCCGTAATATCATCGCAATCAGGAAACAGACCGGCAATGCCAGCAAGTCGCACCCCACCATCAGGGCGATTTTACTGGTGCGGCTCATCGACACCATCCGTACGCAAAGCTGGCTGAAAAGATCGGATCTGAAATTGGACATGGCAATCCGCTGCGGTTAGGAATTAATGAAAGCCTAGAGAAATTCGGGCGCGGCAATGCATAAAAAGCGATAATCCGGTCGTTATCCAGAAAGGAAACAAGTAAATGAAAAGAAGTTTTGTAAATTTATTATCAGGCGGCTACTACTAATGGAGTTTGACCTGACTCAACGGCGGCAAGTGAATTAATTCGAAAAGGCTTGAAAATGAAAATAGGAAATGAAAATAGGAAATAAATCGCCTATTTCATTTCCATTGATTATTTAATTGATGAGCGGAACTGATGAGCAGGCAGGGCGCTGCGCAGGCCACGCGCACGGCCGCCCGCGCGGCAGGAAGAGGAGGGGAAAGGACGACGCGCCGGCAAGGCGGCGCGTCGGAGAGGGCGGAAGCGCCGCCGGCCGGGCCGGCGGCGGGTTCAGGCGGCCGGGCGGCCCGGGCGCGGTTGCGGCGCCATCGGCGGCACCGTGATCTGTTCGTTCAGACGCAGGAACTTGAAGCCGGCCAGCACCTGCCCAGGCTTGCCCTCGCGCGCATTGCGGGCCTCGCGCTCGGCGGCGCGGGCAATGAAGGAGTCGAAGGTCTCTTCGCGCACCTGCGGCGCCTGCGAGTGCAGGAAGCGCCGCTCGCCGTTCGGGCCCAGCACCACCAGGCCGACGTGCGAGGCCCAGTATTCGCCGTTGCCGGTCGAGATCACGTTCACGAAGTCGCCTTCCTGCAGCTGGGCGGCGATCGCCGCCACGCCTTCCTTGGGCACGTAAGCCTGGCGGCTGCTCTCGACCGGGATGTCGCGCACCGTGTTGTGGCGGGTGCGCAGGAAGCGCGCGCGGTCCACCGTCATCGCATACGAGGGGCCGCCTGGCCCGGCCAGCTCGGCGCTGACGTCGGTCACCAGCCAGCGGTTGGCCACGTTCCAGTCCATCTCGGTGTAGTGGTTGCGGGTGGCCACGCCGATCACGCCGTCGCGGTAGCGGATCCGCTGCAGCATCCAGAAGAATTCTTCCCAGGACTGCGACAGGGCCATGGCGTAGGTGTGTTCGGCGAAGACCACGCAATCGCTTTCCCTGAGGCTGAACAGCGGCAGGTCGTCGTGTACTTCATACGGGAACTCGCCCAGCAAATGCAGCGAATACGGCTGGCCGAGGTTCTTGCGCCCGATCGCGGCGATCCGCTTGCGCAAGTCGGGTTCGGCCGTGTGGACGTGGGCGATATAGCGCCCGGCTTCCTGCGGCGTCATCTGGTAGATCTGCTTCTGCAGCACGGCGGCCAGCGGCAGCTCGGCTGCGGGCGTGCCCGGGGTGACGGCAGACTGTGGCGTCGGAGGAGCGCTGGCGCAGCCGGCGAGGGCGGCGCCGGCAAGCAGCAGGCTGCTGAGGCGGATGGCAATAGTTATTTGCAAAAAAGAGACACTCAAGACGATGAAGGTGCAGCCACGCTACTCCTGCGCCCGCGTAAAAGGGAATGAAATTTTGTTCATTCGCTATAACTTACGCAATGCTTGAATATGTACATTCCTGGAAGTTATATAAAGGCGAACACAAGTGATTATTCAGCAAGCTTGACATCATCAATACTCCCGACCATGGCAGAAAGATGCCTACCAATTGCATACCAATAGCTATAATCTCAGGAGAGACGTCATGTTCAAGCAGAAGCCGCTCGCAGCGGCCGTATCGTTGGCCGTATGGAGCCTGGCCGCCGTCCCGGCCGTCGCGCAGGACGCACCGGCCCAGATCCAGACCGTCGAGGTCACCGGTATCCGCGCCTCGATGGCCAAGTCGCTGGCCGTCAAGAGGGATTCTTCCGCCAACGTCGAGGTGATCACCGCCGAAGACGTGGGCAAGATGCCGGACAAGAACCTGGCCGATTCGCTGCAGCGTCTCGCCGGCGTGGCCGTGCGTACCGACTACGACGAGGCCGAGAAAGTCGCGATGCGCGGCTCCAACCCGGACCATACCCTGATCCTGTTCAACGGTCACACCGTCTCGGGCGGCGACTGGTACTTCGCCGACCAGCTCTCGAGCAGCCGTTCGACCAGCCTGTCGCTGATGCCTTCGACGGTCCTGAACCAGGCTGTCGTCTACAAGACCTCGCAGGCCAACATCGTCGACGGCGGCATGGCCGGCACCATCAACGTGTCCACCCGCAAGCCGCTGGCGCAGAAGGAACGCCTGACCGGCGTCGTCAACCTCGGTGCCGTGTACTCGCAACTGCCGAGCAAGGCCGCGCACGACACCAACGCCTCGATCAACTGGAAGAACGAGTCGAACACCTTCGGCTTCATCCTGCAGGGCTTCGCCGAGAAGCGCCACTCGCGCCGCGATTCGGCTTCGCGCTTCGCCTACTCGGGCGGCAGCGGCTGGGATGTGATCAACACCAGCACCATGAAGGGCATCACCGACGAATCGCTGGCCGGCACCGGCTACAAGGCCGCGGACCTGGAAGGCGTGCGCATCCCGGGTTCGATGAGCATGGAATACGTGGAAGGCGTGCGTGACCGCAAGGGCGGCATGTTCTCGGCGCAGTTCAAGCCGAACAACGACCTCGACATGACCATGACCGGTTTCCATTCGGAGATGAAGGCGAATAACTTCGGCCGCCTGAATGCCGGCGCCATGTTCAGCATGCTGCGCGGCCTGGGCGGCGCGCAGGGCGGCGCCGCGCCGACCGATTCGAACGGCCAGCGCGTCTATGCGCAGATCAAGAACCCGGTGATCGTTACCGAGCGCACCATGTACGGCCACGAGCTGAAGGTGCTCAAGGCGGCCGACATCGTCTACCCGGCCGGCACCACCCCGCAGTACATCGGCGAGACCGAAGGCGCCTACCGCGACGGCGCCAAGGCCAGCAGCGCCTTCCTCGACCTCGACGTGAAATACCGCGTCAGCCCGGACCTGACGGTCAAGGCGCTGCTGTCGGCCACCAAGGGCGTCGGCGAGACCGCGCTCGACCAGGGCCTGACCTATACCCGCTACGGCACCGGCGTCTCCTATGCGCTGGGCAGCCTGTACGATGCCCCGTTCGTCAAGTGGTATGGTACCGGCCCGAACGTCCCGGGCCGCAACGCCGATGGCAGCGGCTACGTCCTGACCGGCCGCGCCGCCTCGGGCGTGACCACCAACGACCGCGAGAAGAGCATCAACCTCGATGCCGAGTACAAGCTCGACACGACCTACGTCAAGTCGCTCGAGTTCGGCGTGCGCCACGCCGACCACCGCCGCGACAGCGCCCGCCGCTTCCCGCAGCTGCGCAGTGGCGACCTGAACGCCAACGCACCGACCGGCGCCTTCAACTTCCAGCCGATCCCGGCTGACTTCGGCGCCGACCTGGACGGCCCGGCAGGCTGGGACAATACCAGCTGGACCCTGACCCCGGACGCGCTGAAGGCCTATTTCGCGGCCAACTACAAGCCGACCAACTCGGAATGGGAGCGCCGCGTCTCGACCGAACTCGACATGCGCGAACGCCAGAGCTCGGGCTACCTGATGGCCAACCTGGAAGGCGAACGCTGGTCGGGTAACGTCGGCCTGCGCTACGTGCGCACCCAGGTCAACGCCAACGTGCCGTCGCCGATCCCGGCAGGCACCTGCCCGCGTACCGAACCAGGCAAGCCGACGACCACCTGCGCGGCCGTGCCGGGCGCGATCACCACCGCCAGCGACGGCGTGCAGTACTACGACGGCGTGCCGTTCAATCCGCTGGCCGGCGTGATGTACTACAAAGATGCCAAGGAAAGCACCTTCAACAACCTGCTGCCGAGCCTGAACCTGCGCTACGAGCTGACCAAGGACCAGATCCTGCGCTTCGGCGCCAGCAAGACCATTTCGCGCCAGAACTACAACATCCTGGGCGCCGGCTACGGTTCGCCGACCTGCACCGACGGCTTCTGCCAGGTCACGGGCCCGAACCCGAACCTGGAGCCGCTGTTCGCCAAGAACCTGGACATTTCGTACGCCTGGTACTTCGCGCGCCGTTCGATGGTGGGCGTGAACCTGTTCGCCTCGAACATCACCGGCTATCCGAAGACCGGTGTGGCCGGCCAGGACACCGTGCAACTGCTCGACCCGCGCGACAACATCATCAAGAACTTCGCGGTGAACTCGGCCTCGCAGCAGGGTGCGCGCATCCGCGGCATCGAACTGATGTACGAGCAGCCGTTCGGCAGCACGCCGTTCGGCTTCACCTCGAACGTCAGCCGCGCCAAGACCGAAGTGGATGACGGCCGTCCGATGGTGGGCGCTTCCGAGTATGCGGCCAACCTGGGCGTGTACTTCGAGAACGACACCGTGTCGGCGCGACTGGTCGCCAACTACCGCAGCGAGTACGTCAACACCTCGACCGCGCCGGCGCCGAACGCCAACAGCCAGGGCCTGTCGACCATCAACGGCGTCCTGATGCCGGTGGCGCCGACCATGGCCGCGCCGGTGACCACGCTGGCCTTCAACGCGAGCTACAACCTGCGTCCGGACCTGGTGCTGTCCTTCGATGCGACCAACCTGACCAACGTGAAGCGCGCCTACTACCGCTACAGCGAAGCGGAGCAGCAGAAGCTGGACGTGTCGGGCCGCATCTTCTATCTGAATCTGAAGTACCGCTTCTGATTCCGGCCTAGTCCGATCAAAGGGGAGCTTCGGCTCCCCTTTTTCATTCGCGGCGCGGCGGGCTTCCACTGCCGCCCGCCGCCCTGTAGGAGACGGCCTATCGAACAATGTGCGGCACCTAACGGTGGGTCGGTGAGCCCATCGTTATCATGGGAACCGTCTGAGTGAGGCACCTGTGCGACAAGCGCACGGTACCGACAGCTCAACAGGTTAGCCGGTCGCCTCGAGGACCGGCACCAATTTCGGGCCGCGCCCCAGGCGTCGGCCCCCAACGGAAGTGGAGGTCGCCATGTCCGAGATCAAGCAGCCACCCAAGCATCTGGTTCGTGAATACCTCGAGCGCCGTGCGCGGGACAGCGCACCGCCGCCGACGCCGGAGGAAATCCGCCGCCAGCTCGGCTGGGGAATGCTGATGCCTTCCGATCTCAAGATGGGGACCAACCGCTCCTGATCCCGCGCCGCGCCGCGGTTCACCACCGTCCACCAGGAGACACTCATGACCAGAAAGATCGGCAGCAAACACGAGGCACAACACCGCGGCAAGAAGGAGCGCCAGGAGATCCGCCGTACCAACATCGCGCGCGAAGCCGTCAAGATGGCCGAAGCCCGCGCCAAGTACCGCAACCAGGTCAAGGGCCGTCCGCAGATGGACCTGTCGGCGTCAAGCTGAGTTTTACCGAAGCAGTTTGCCCAGCTGGCCCGCCTCCTCACAGGCGGGCTTTTTTTCGCCCCGCCATTCGCCGGCCTCGCCGCCGTCCGCCGAATACTTCGCCATTCACCGCCGCCATACCGCCGTTCACCGAAAGGCGCTTCCATTGCATGTTGCTGTTCCGGTATCGTGTGTCCATACAGTCCACACACGAGGAGTCACGCATCATGCATACCGAAGAAGCTTACCGCTGGCGCAAGCAGGCAGTCTGGGGCCTGCTCCTGATCGTCGTCGGCACCATCGTCCTGCTCGACCGCCTGTACTACATCGATGCCGGCGCCTATTGGCGCTACGCGCCGCTGCTGCTGGTCGTGGTCGGCCTCAACCAAACCATCGGCTATTCGAGCCCGCGCGAATTCGGCAACGGCCTGTGGACGGTCTTCATCGGCCTGTGGCTGTTCGCCTGCTTCAACCACGTCTTCGGCCTGAGCTTCCGTAACAGCTGGCCGCTGTTCCTCCTGGCCTGGGGCCTCAAGCTCGTGTTCGAGCCGCTGGTCGCGCGCCGCTTCGCACAGCAGACCACCCTCAAGCAGCCGGAGAACAAACATGAAGGATAATTTCCAGTCGAAGGGTGTCACCAGCCAGGTCGTGCTCGGCCTGCTCGTGATCCTGATGGGCCTGTTGTTCCTGCTCGATAACCTCGACCTCATCGAGATCCGCCGCGTCCTGAGCTTCTGGCCGATGGTGTTCATCATCGCCGGCACCGTGAAGCTGTGCGACACCCAGAGCCGCAACGGCCAGCTGCTGGGCGGCGGCTTGATCGGGCTAGGCGTCCTGATGATCCTGGACCGGATGGACATCATCGACTTCGACATCCGCACCCTGTGGCCGCTGTTCCTGATCGGCGCCGGCGCCTTCGTGCTGTACAAGGCCCTGGATGCGCGCCGTGCCGGACCGACGGCGTCGCTGAAGGACGGGACCGGTCCGGGAAGCGACGTGGTCGACGTGGCCGCCATCCTGGGCGGATTCGAGCGCCGCGTCACGACCCAGAACTTCCGCGGCGGCGAGATCACGGCGGTGATGGGCGGCTGCTCGCTCGACATGCGCACCGCCTCGATCCAGGACGAAGCCGTGATCAACGTGTTCGCGTTCTGGGGCGGCGTCACGCTCAAGTGCCCGCCCGACTGGACCGTCGTGCTGCAGGGTACCCCGATCATGGGCGGTTTCGAGGAAAAGACCGCGACCCCGCCGCACAGCCAGAAGCGCCTGATCATCCGCGGCTATGCGATCATGGGCGGTGTCGAGGTACGCAACTGATGGTGCTGGCGCGGCGCGGCAGCGCGCTCTACCTGCTGGCCTGGCTGATGCTGGGCCTGCTGCTGGCAGGGCTGATCAGTGCCGCTACCGGCGCGGGGGCCGGCGCCAGCCTGCTGTTCGCGCTGCCGCTCACGCTGTTCTACGCGGTCGCCTGCGGTTTCTCCAGCTACTACCTGTGCCGCGCCTTTCCGCTGGCGCAGCGTCCGTTGGGGGCGGTGTTGTCGGTGTTCTTCTTCAGCGGTCTGAGCGCGGCGCTGCTGTGGTGCGCGGCGGGCAGCGCCTGGGCTGCCGTGTGCCGGCTGCTGCTGGCCGAGGGCGAAGCGCTTGCCTTCACCCGGCCGTTCGCGGCCCTGATGCTGGGGATCGGGATGCTGCTGTACTGGATGACGGCGGTGGCCCAGCTGCTGGCGCTGGAATTCGAACGCGCGCGCCGCGCCGAGACGCGCGAGCTGGAATCGCGCCTGCTGGCGCAGGACGCCGAGCTGCGCATGCTGCGCACCCAGATCGATCCGCACTTCCTGTTCAACAGCCTGAACTCGATCAGTGCGCTGACGGCCATCGACCCGGGCCGGGCGCGCGACATGACCCTGCAGCTTGCGGGCTTCTTCCGCCAGACGCTCGGACTGGAAGCGCACCGCAAGGTGCGCCTGCGTGAGGAGCTGGTGCTGGTCGAGCGCTTCCTGGCGATCGAAGGGGTGCGCTTCGGCCCGCGCTTGCGCTTCGAGCACAGCGTGGGCGAGGGCGCGCAGGAATGCCTGCTGCCGCCGATGATCCTGCAGCCGCTGGTAGAGAACGCGGTCAAGCACGGGATCGGCGGACTGCTGGAAGGAGGTAGCATACGCCTGCTTGCAGAGCGCTCCGGTTCGCTGTTGCGGGTCCGGGTCGAAAACGATGCGGACCCGGATGAAACAGGAACCAAGGAAGACAAGGGCATCGGCCTGGTGAACGTGCGCCAGCGCCTGGCGGCGGCCTATGGCAGGGACGGCAGCGTGCACTGGGCACGCGAGGGCAATCTATTCCGGGTGGAGCTGGTGCTGCCCGCGGAGACGGAGGAGAAGTAAGCGATGCGAGTACTGATCGTCGACGACGAACACCTGGCGCGCGCGCTGCTGCGCGAATACCTGGCCGGTCATCCGGACATCGAGGTCGTGGGCGAATGCGCGAACGGCTTCGAGGCCGTCAAGGCCATCGGCGAGCTCGATCCGGAGCTGGTCTTCCTCGACATCCAGATGCCCAAGCTGGACGGCTTCGAGGTGGTCGAACTGGCCGGCAGCAAGCCATACTACATTTTCGCGACCGCCTATGACCAGTACGCGCTGAAGGCCTTCGAGGTGCACGCGATCGACTACCTGCTCAAGCCCTTCAGCCGCGAGCGGCTGGGGCAGGCGCTGGACCATGCGCGCAGCCGCCGGCCGCAGCCGCAGCAGCTGGAGGCTGTAGTGCACGATGCCGCCCAGCGGCGCGGCTACCTGGAGCGGGTCTTGATCAAGGACGGGGCGCGGGTGCACGTGGTGGCAAGCAGCAGCATCGACTACATCGAGGCGCAGGACGACTACGTGCAGGTGACGGCGGCCGGCAAGGCCTGGCTGAAGAACCAGCGCATGTCGGAACTCGAGGCCCAGCTCGACCCGCAGGTGTTCATCCGCATCCACCGCTCCTTCATCGCCAACCTCGGATCGATCGCGCGCATCGAACCGGCCAGCAAGGACAACCATTGCGCCGTGCTGAAGGACGGCACCCGGCTGCCGATCAGCCGCAGCGGCTACCAGAAGCTGCGCGACATGATGCGCTAGGAGGCGACAGCGGCGTCCACGTCCCACCAGGCGGGCAGCAGGGCGCGCACTTCCGGGCGGCCAAAGCGGTCGTCGATCAGCCAGACCACGCCACGGTCGGTCTCGGTACGGATCACGCGCCCCGCCGCCTGCACCACCTTCTGCATGCCGGGATAGAGATAGGTGTAGTCGTAGCCGGCCCCGAACATCGCCTGCATCCGCTCGCGCAGCTGCTCGTTCACCGGGTTCACCTGGGGCAGGCCGAGCGTGGCGACGAAAGCCCCGATCAGGCGCTCCCCCGGCAGGTCGATGCCTTCGCCGAAGGAGCCGCCCAGCACCGCGAAGCCGACGCCGCGTCCGCCAGGGACAAAGCGTTCGAGGAAGGCGGCGCGTTCCGCCTCGCTCATGCGCCGTTCCTGGCGCCAGCTCGGGACCTCCGGATGGCGTGCCTGGAGTTCTTCCAGCACCTGCTCCAGGTAATCGAAGCTGCTGAAGAAGGCCAGGTAGTTGCCGGGACGCTCGACGTATTGGCGCGCGACCAGGTCCGCGATCGGCCGCAGCGAGGCGGCGCGACGCTGGTAACGGGTCGAGATGCCGCCCTCGATGTGGACCTCGAGCTGGCTGGCGGAAAACGGCGAGGCGACGTCGGCCCAGGCGGTATCGGCCGGCATGCCGAGCAGGTCGCAGAAGTAGTGCCAGGGACCGAGGGTGGCCGAGAACAGCGTCACCGAGCGGGCCAGCGCGAAGCGCGGCGCCAGGAAGGGCGCCGGCACCACGTTGCGGATGCTGACGCTCGAATCCTTGGCGCCGGCACGCGCCAGGTCGCACAGCGAATGCTCGCCGAAGGATTCGGCCAGGCGGAGGAAGGCCAGGGCGTCGAAATGGAAACGCTGCAGTTCCGGGTCTAGCGGACCGGGGACCTCCACCAGGAAGTCGTTCACGGTGCTGGTGGCGTTCTGCAGCGCGTCCAGCAGCTTGGCCGGCACTTCGGGCAGGACCTGATAGGGTGCCTGCGGCAGCGGCGCCTCCTTGTCGGCGCCGCTCCAGGCGCGGCCGACGCGCTCCAGGGCCTTCTTGACGACCCCGGGCGCGTTGGCGCGCGCGGCGCGCAGCTGGCTGCGTTCCAGTTCCACGCTGTACATCGCGCGGGCACGCGACACCATGTTGTGCGCTTCGTCGACCAGCACGCTGGTCTTCCAGCCGCGCTCGAGCGCCAGCGCGTAGAGCATGGCGCTGCCGTCGAAAAAATAGTTGTAGTCGCCGACCACCATGTCGGCCCAGCGCGCCATCTCGCTGCCGAGGTAGTAGGGGCAGACTTCATGGGCAAGGCCCACTTCGCGCAGGGCATCGCGGTCCAGCAGGGCCACCTGGGCGGCCGCCGCGCGCGCGGCCGGCAGGCGGTCGTAGAAGCCCTTCGCCAGCGGGCAGGCGTCGCCCTGGCAGGCCTTGTCCGGATGCTCGCAGGCCTTGTCGCGCGCCGTCAGTTCGAGCACCCGCAGCGGCACCGTGGCGCCGGCGCCCAGGCTGGCGGCGGCATCGAGGGCGAGGCGCCGGCCCGGGGTCTTGGCCGCCAAGAAGAAGACCTTGTCGAGGCCCTCTTGCGGCATCGCCCTCAGGACCGGGAACAGGCTGCCGACGGTCTTGCCGATGCCGGTCGGCGCCTGCGCCAGCAGGCAGCGCCCGCTGATGTTGGCGCGGTAGACGTTTTCCGCCAGCTGGCGCTGGCCGGGGCGGAAATCCGCATGCGGGAAGCGCAGTGCGCCCAGCGCCGCGTCGCGCGCGGTGCGGTGCGCCGCTTCGCTGGCAGCCCAGTCCGAGAAGCGTTCGCAGAGTTCGGTGAACAGGGCGGCAAGGTCTTGCGCGCTCCGGGTTTCGCGCAGCACGGTTTCCTGGCCGTTGCCGATGTCGTAGTAGACCAGGGCCAGGTTGACGCTGTCCATCCCTAGCTGGCGGCACAGCAGGTGGCCGTAGACCCGCACTTGCGCCCAGTGCAGGTGGCGGTGGTTGTCGGGAATGGCGTCGAACTTGCCGCGGTGGGTCTTGATCTCTTCGACCAGGTTCTGGTCCGGGTCGTAGCCGTCGGCGCGCCCGCGCACGTGCAGGTCGCCCCAGCTTCCTTCGAGCGATACCTCGGTGCGGTAGTTCTCGCCGCGCCGGCTAGTCACGACCGCATGGCCGTTGATGCCTTCCTGGGCGGTGGGCGAGGGCGTGAAGCGCAGGTCGAGGTCGCCCTGCTTGGCGGTGAACTCGCACAGGGCGCGTACCGCGACGCTGTAGCGAAGGCTGACATTCAAGCGGCCTGCTCCCACTGGAGGTAGCACACCGACACCGGCATCCCGTGCGTCGAACAGTAGTCGATCCAGCGCAGCTGGTTGTCCTGCAGGCGGTCGCCCGGGCCCTTCACCTCGATCATGGTGTAGCGGTTTTCCGCCGGCCAGAACTGGATCAGGTCGGGAAATCCGGTGTGGTTGGCACGAACGTCCGCCAGGATCCGTTCGCACCATTTGCGCAGGTGTTGCGGCGGGATGCAGGCCAGCGCCAGCTCCAGCAGTTCCTCGCTGAGTGCGCCCCAGTAGACGAAAGGCGAGGCGATGCCCGCTTTCTCGCGGTAGTGGGCGCGGATGGTGTCGCGGTAGCTGCCGTCGTCCAGCCGCGCCAGGCAGGCATCGAACTCCGCCTGGCGGCGCAGGTGGAAGTCCGGGCTGTGCAGGTCGGCCGGGCCGCGGTGGAAGGGATGGAAGAAGGCGCCGGGAATGGCGGCGAAGATCGCCGGCCAGCACAGCAGACCGAACAGGGAGTTGGCCAGCGCGTTCTCGACGTAGAACACGGGCGCGTCCTCGCTGGCGAGGTGGTCGCGCACCACGCCCTCGACCCAGCGGTCCTCCACCGGCATGGGCAGGGACAGGTCGAGGCGCTCGACGAGCGGCTTGCGCGCCGGCAGCCTGGCATGGCCGAGGCGGCGCGCCAGGCGCGGCGCGATGCGCATCAATTGCTGGCGCTCGGCCTCGCTTTCCGGCGCGGCCTGGGCCACCTGGAGCAGCGCATACGCTTCATCGAAGCGCTCGTGCTTTTCCAGCACGCGGATGGCGCGTCCGCGCGCACCGAGGAAGCGGCAGCGCGCATAGACGGCGTAGGCATTGTCCCAGTCCTTGAGCTTTTCGAAACCCTGGCCGATCTGGAACAGCAGCTTCTCGCGCCGGCTCACCAGCCAGTCGTTGTCGAACACATGGGCGGGCAGGTCGCGCAGCACCTCGCCGAGCGGCTCGCCGGCGTAGAAGCGCTCCTTGCAGGCGTGCAGGAGGATGTAATGCTCGACGTCGGCGCGCGAGCGGAAACCGCGCGAGGCTTGCGAGATCTCGACCTGCTCGAAGCGGAACATGCCGAGGTCGGACAGCACGAATTCGGTCCAGTCCTGGGCCAGGTTGCCGAAGAAGATCAGGCGCAGCCGGTCGCACAGCGGCTTGACCCCGATGCGCAGCGCGAGATCGGCGCAGTCGCGGTACCACGCGGAGAACGCCCGGCTGTCGGCGAATTGCTCGCGCAGCGCGTCCAGCTGCTCGCCCTTGCGCGCGTTCTTGTGCGGCAACTGCGGACCGAAGGCGCTGGCGATCTCGGGCTTGGACAGCAGGTCGAACAGCTCGTCGAGCGAGATGACCGGGTCGGCCTCGACCCAGCCGGTGGCAAGCAGCTCGCGCGCGGCCTCGACCGGACAGCCGATCTCGGCATACACCAGCTTACTGGCGCGGAACAGATTCCCCTTGCGCATGACCATGCGCACGAACAGGGCGCGCGCAGGCTGCGGCAGCGTGGGAAAGGCGGCAAGGAAGGCGAGCTCGTCGCCGACCAGCAGGTCGCGATAGCGCTCGCCGATCCAGTCGAGGACGCGCTGGAAATTATCCAGATAATAAAACTCGTTTTCCAGAACCCTGATCATGTCATGACGCCATACTGTGCTTTCGTACAGTATAGCGCCACGTGAGGGCAATAACCCAGCAGTAAGCCGCTTTTCGGCGGACTTTCAGCCCGGTTGCGGACTTTTCGCCACGCTACTGGCTGGGCGGGCGCGACTGGCAGGCATTGTCCGGGCACAGCAGCTCGGTCATTTGCGAGCCTTCGGGCGCGTGCCCGTTGGCGTGCACGATGACGGCCGAGATCAGCGCGACGTCGGCATCGACCGGGGCTTCCGGGCTCCTGGCCGGGTTGACGCCACGCTGGGCCTTCGCCTGGGACGGCTTGACGGCGCTTTTCGCCACCACGACCTGCCTGGACTTGGCCGGCGCGGCCGCCGGACGCGGGACCGGCCTGGTCTCGGCCGCCGCCGGCGCCGCTGGACGGACAGGGGGACTCGCCTTCGCCACCGATCGTGGGGGCACCGCCGCCGCGGGAACCGGAGAGACCGCGGTAGCCCGCGCCGCCGGCGGCGTGGCTGTTTCCGCGGCGGGCTTGTCGGGCGCCGATCTGAGCAGGCGCAGCGGTGGGACCGCCTCGGCCGGCGGCGCCTGGTCCACGATGCGCGCCGCTCCGGCCGGCTGG